>JAEHDI010000193.1 GCA_016880505.1 Bryobacterales bacterium
AGCGTATCTCGCGGGGGCCGACATCGCCTTTCTTAATCTCGAGTCGCCGTTCAGCGACCGCGGCCGGCCGGTCGAGAAGGGCATGGTGTTCAAGGCCGAACCGGAGATGATCGATGGTCTGCTGATGGCGGAAGTGGACGTGGTGTCGACGGCCAACAACCATGCCCGTGACTGTGGGGACTACGGTCTTGAGTTCACGCTGGGCTGGCTGGCGCGGCACGGTGTTGCGGCCGCCGGCACCGGGATGACCGAGGAGGAATCACGCAGAGGTGCAGTGCTCGAGAGAAACGGCGTTCGCTTCGGTTTTCTCGCCTACACGTACGATCAGTCCAACGGAAATCATCCCAAGCCCGATCCCCGCGTCGCCATGTTGGATCCAGAGCGAATGAGGGAGGACATTGCCGGGATGAAAGCCCGGGCCGATGTGGTGATCGTTTCCATGCACGCCGGCGTTGAGTACCAGCCGAAACCGAACGAGCAACAGATTCGCTTTGCCCGCGCCGCCATCGATGCCGGCGCCCGGCTCGTCGTCGGCCATCACCCCCACGTCGTGCAGCCGGTCGAGAAATACGGCGAGGGAGTGATCTTCTACTCGCTCGGGAATCTGATCTTCGACCAGTTCCATCGCCGGGAAACGCAGCGCGGGCTCCTTTCGGAGGTCACTTTTCGCGGTAAGTGGCTGGAGCGGGTGGAATTACGGGATCTCGAGATACCGCGCGGGGCGCCGCAATTGTCCGGCCTGCCCTCCGTTTTCTTGGACCGATCTATTGCTCCAGCCGGCGGGTGAGCACCGAGGTTCCCGACACCAGTCCCATTTGGTTGCCGAGTTCCAAGGCGGTCCAGTTCACTTCGAGAGAGTGGTCCGAGACGAGCCGGAGCCGGACCTCACCTCGCGCTCCCCCCACGCCCGTCCAGTTAAGGTGGGCGGCGTCCCGTTCCGCTTCGCCTTCGAACTGGAACCGTACTTCCGAAGGAATCGCCCGGTCCGTGATGAGGTATCGAGCACGATAACGGCCGCGAATCGATCCGTTGTGCTCCGAAATCACCATCTCAATGTAGTCCGGTGGGTAGAGCGCCATGGAACCGCTGGTTAGGGGCAGCGGAACGTAGACCCAGGTCCCCGCCCACCGTCCGTGGATGGCGTCGGGTGGGGGAATGCCCGAGATCGCTGGAGAAGCGCTGGCGGGAGATCGTCCGGCGGGCGGCACGTGGGCTGGTGGCGCCGATGTGTCTTCTCCGGCGCTCCGGAACTCCTCCCGTGCCTGGAAATCATGCTCGGCAAGCTGCGCCAACGCCGTGTCCCGCTCGGACCGGGCGGCCTCCAGTTCCTGGCGCAATGCAATCAGCTCGGACGACAAGGCTGCAACCTGACGCCGGCGAGCCGTGTCCGGCATCACGGCGCGTGGGGGCATCGCACTTGCTCTCGGGCCGGCGCTGGTTTTCCCGACCGCTGAAGCCGGTTGCGGGGGCGGAGAAGCCTGTGTGCCAACGTACCCGCACATCGCGGCGCCGGCGATCAGCGCGGTGACCACCCAGGTTGCGTCACCAGCGGCCAGGCCGCGCCGCTGGTGAGGGAAGGCACGCGCCGGACGGAGGGCCACAAGACCGGGATACTGCGCGCCTCCGCTTTCCCCGTCCCGCAGGCTTAAGTCGTACTTCCGCCGCTCGACCGGGTCACCCAGCGTCTCGTGAATCCGGTTGAGCCGCTTCATCTGGACCTCGGCCAGCCGCCGGACGCTCTCGTCGGGTTGCTGGTCCGGATGCAGAAGACGGGCCAGGTTCCGGTAGGCACGGTGAATCTCATCCGCCGAGGCATTCTCCGCCAGCCCGAGTTCTTCGTAGTAGTTCACTGCGCGCGATGCGCCTCCGGGTAACCCATCGGCAGAACCGCCGGTTTAAAGTAGGTCTGATAGCCTTATGCAGTTACACAGCCGCGACCAAAGGGAGCGGTCATGAGGAATCGCTTGAAATGAGCCACGTCCGGGTTCTTCCGTACCTGGAGGCGCAGCGTCGCGGGCAAACGGCCCCGCGATTACCCTCGAGTGCGAGGATGGGGGACTGGCTCGCTCGTGCGCCGATCGTCGTTGCCGAAGGACCCGAGCGCGGCGGTGTCGTTGGCTGGCTGGACGAAGACGGAGTGGCGCCCTTCGTCTATGGCGAGGCGAGCGGCTACTATCTGACGTTCTTGACGTGGCTGGCCCGCGAAACGGGCATTTCGTTCACGACATGGGCGCGGAGGGAGGCGGTGCTGAGCTGGTGCCGCCGCCGGCTGGAAGGGAATCGGGTCCCGCCCACCCGCTGTATCTTGAACGGGTACGCGCCTGACTGGCGGAACGGTTTCCAGTTTTCCTTCGATCTGGCGATGGTGCTGCGCGGTCTGGTCCACGCCGGGTGCGAGTCTCCGTCCCGGTCGCTGTTGGCATACCTGTGTCGTTTTGTATCTCCGGCCGGAACGCTGCGTGCCGCTCTCCCTCTGAATAAAAAGTTCGCGGACGTCCATCGCTGGTCCGTCGAACCCGGGCCGTATCAGTTGAAAACAGTCGCGGCTATCCTCTCCGCCTCGGACTTCGGCATTCCCTGGGCACTGCGGACCGCCGTGGGCCGGAGCATCGATCGCTGGTGGCGCAGGACGGATCTGGCCGGGGAGGCTCATCCTCTCCTTTACTCCATTGAGGGATTGATGCTCTGCGGTTACTACTTGGGTGATCCATCGCTGTGGAGGACGGCGGCCGAAACCTACGCGCGACTGCTGGACTACCAGGCGGCGGACGGCGGACTCGCCGCCTCGGTTCCGGATTCGGGCTCCGTTCAACGATCCGATGTCATCGCCCAGACTCTGCGGATCGGCTGCCTGCTGCGCCACCTCGGACATCTGAAGCCAAACTGGGATTCGAGACTCGAGGGCCTTGCTTCGGCCCTGGATCGCTTCTTGCTCGCCGACGGCGCGGTGAGCTTTCTCGATCCCCAGGTGGCCGCCAGCACGCACCGCAACACGTGGTGCGCCATGTTCGCGCACCAGGCTTACTGGCTGTATGGAGGGCTTCTTAGTGGAGCAGCGGTGCCCGCGAGTTTCCTGGATGGGATGGTCTGACGATGGAACCTCCCGAAGTCCCGCTGGCCGATGAGATAACCTGCGATCTTCCACGCGTGCTTTGGATTGAACTAACGTCCCGCTGCCCCTTCGACTGTATCTTTTGCTCACGCAAGACGCTGCGCGGCGCGGGAAACCACATGGATTTCGAGCTCTACCGCCGGATTCTGGATCAACTTCGCAATCCGGAAATCATCCGTCTGAACTATTCTGGGGAATCGATTCACTACCCGCGGCTGGCGGAAGCGATCGAGCTGGCGCACGGGACGGGCGCGCGAACCGAGTTGGTCTCGGCGTTTGCATCGGCGCCGAGGCGCCCGCTCGAATCGCTGGTCACCCGCGGGCTTGACCGGCTGACCGTGTCGCTGCACACCACGGCTTCCACTCAGTTTGAAGAGATATACCGCTACAGCTCTCTCGACGATCTGCGAGTGAAGCTGGCGCTCCTGCTTCGCCTGCGGGAAGAGCGCGGAACGGCAAAACCCTCGCTGGATTTCGCCTTCGTGGCGATGCACCGCAACCTCGATCAACTGCTCCCAATTGCCGAGTTCGCCAGGGAGTGCGGAGTAAGGGCAATCCGCGTCTTTCCTGTCATCCGTCGTGACGAGATCCCTTGTCGTTTCGATCAGGAGCTGGAGGACGGGCGCTTGCGCGCCTCCTTTCAACGGGAAATCTGGGAAACCGTCGAGCGGGTGCGGCAACTCTGCCCGGACATCCAATTCGGCGTGACGCCCGCCGAAACACTCGATGAGCCGGCGCTCGGCCCCCACCCCCGGCCGTGTACCGGGGCGCTGCCGCCGGGAGGACGGATCTATTCGTGTGAGCAGAACCCTTGGGACACGGCTCACATTCTGGCAAACGGCGACGTCGTGGTGTGTGAGGTCCACGACAAAGCGAGCATGGGGAACCTCAACGACGTTCCCCTCGAGCAACTCTGGCACGGCCCGAAATACAGCGCGTTTCGGCGCCGCTACGCCGATGGCGAAGACCCGGTGTGTTGCCGCTGTCCCTACAAGATTGCCTACGCCCCGTCGGCAATGCGCTGCTGCGTGGAAGCGGGGGACGGGATGAGCTATCAGCTCGCCCGCGGCTGGCACTTGCCTGCGGACGAAGTTGCCATCTGGAGCAAGCCGCATTGCTGGATGGTGTTGAAAGGCAACGGACACGGCGCCAGGCTTCGGATTCAGGGCGCCTTGCCTCCGGGCCACGACGGCTCGTCCAACACCCTTGCCCTGCGAGCCGGAGGCCGCTACCTCGGTTCGGTCGAAAACCCGTCGGGTTCTATGCTGGCCTTCGATTCCGCATTCACCTTGCCCGGCGATGCCGACACGGTGACGATCGAGTGTTCGACAAGCGCTGTCTGCCGCCCGGCGGACCAGGGCGGCAGCCCCGACGAGCGCGAGTTGGGCTTTGCCTTGATCCGGGCGGCCATCGAACGGAAGGAATCTCGCTGGCTGCGGTGGTCGTTGTCCGCGGCCGACTTCCTCGTCCCCATCGCGAAACGCGTGCGCCCCTTTCGCAGACGTCTGGCCTCTGCCTGGTGTCCCGGAATCAGCGTTCTCATCCCCGAGCGCGGCTCGCCGGAAATGCTTCGCGAATGCCTTGCCGGCGTTCGGGCGGCGGTGAGCCAAACGCTCGAACCGGTCGAGATCCTCGTTGTGGTCAATGGTGCGCCGCTTTCGCAATACCGGGAAGTTGCGCGTGACTTCCCGGAAACCGTTTGGCTCGCCAGCCCGCAGCCCTTGAGTTTTGCCCAGGCGGTGCGGCGGGGAGTGCGGCGTGCCAAGTACGACTGGGTCTTCCTCCTCAACAGCGATGCCGTGCCCGAGCCGGACGCGCTGGCCCAACTGTTGCCGTGGCGCGGGCCGCACGTTTTTGCGGTCGCCTCCCGGATCGTTCTCCCCGACGCTTCGCAGCGCCAAGAGGAGACCGGCTGGACGGATCTCCGGCGCGTGCGCGGTGAGGTCGAGATCTTCGACGTGGCGCCGGAGGACGAGCAGACTGTGAGGGGCTCTCTCTACGCCGGCGGTGGCGCCTCCTTATTCCGGAAAGCGCTGCTACGGCGCTTTCTGGCCCGAAAAGATCCTTACGCACCGTTTTACTGGGAAGATGTCGAGTGGGGCGTGCGCGCGTGGCGCGCCGGCTACGAGGTGCTGTTTGCGCCGAAATCGCGGGTCCGTCACCGCCGAAGAGCGACGGTGTCACGCTACTATAAGGACCGCGAAGTTGACAGGATTTTCCGGCGCAACCAGATACAGTTTGCGCTCAGGAACCGCTTTGATGACGGTGGCGCGCACCGGTTGCTCGCTGGTCTCGTAGAGGAGGATCCCGCCACACAGGAGGAGATCCTGAAGCCCGGGAACTGCCTGCGACTTCTGTGGGCGCGCGTTAGGGCGAGCGCCGCTCGAAATGCGGACTTCTGCTTCCCCTACGTCCGCCGGAAGTTTTATCCCACCCCGTTCCAGTCCCTGCCGGAAGGTCGCGCGATCCTGGTGGCCTCCCCGTATGCAGTCTTCCCGCCGGCCCACGGTGGCGCTGTCCGCCTGGCACGCCTGCTCGAACACTTGAAACGCCAGCGCAAGATCGTGCTGTTGAGTGACGAAGAATCCTGCTATCAGGAACAGGCCTTACCTTACTTCGCCGGCCTGGCCGCCGTGCACCTGGTTGGGGGCAGGCGTGAGATGTGCGAGCAGCAGGCGGACCGGATCGGCCGCATCCTCAGCCATTCCCATGACATCCTGAAGCGCGAGGCCATCCGGCTGGCGGAAAGTTACTCTGCCGGCGCCGTCCAGGTGGAGTTCGTCGAGTTAGCCAAGCTGGTCGAGGCCCGCGAAGGCGCTGCTCCCTGGTTTCTCACGCTTCACGAGGTGCTGTTGGAGTCCGGAGGCCGCTCCGAAGAGGACCTCTTCGAGAACGAATGGATCGGCCGCTACGATGCTGTGATCACCTGCTCGCCGGAGGATGCAGCGCTGCTCCGCCACCGGGACGTCCTGGTCGCGCCGAACGGCGTGGAGATGAGAGGCAATGTGTATGTGCCATCCCGGGGACGCCGCACAATCGCGTTCCTCGGCCCCTTTCGCTACCAGCCGAATTGGGACGGCATCCAGCGGTTCCTTTCGTGCGTTTACCCCCGACTCGTTCGCGCGCTCCCCGGCGTGGGCATCGATGTCTTTGGCGGCGTCGGGGCGCCGGAGCTGGCCGCTGGGGTCGAGTGCTTCCGCCAGCCCGGTGTGCGGGTGCATGATCATGTCGAAGACGTGGGCCGGCGGCTCGATGCCTGCGCCGTCACCATCAACCCGCTCGGGCAGACACGCGGATCCTGTCTGAAGGTGATCGAGTCTCTGGCCGCGGGCCGTGTGTGCGTATCCACGGTCGCGGGTGCGCGTGGTTTCCTTCGGGACGGCTTCCGCTCGCTGGTTGCGGTTCCCCGCGTTGAGGACTTTCTCGAGCCGCTCGGTCTCCTGCTCTCCGAGGAAGCCCGCCGCCTGGAGCTCGAGCCGCCCCAGACAGCGCTCCTGGAACGCTACCGTTGGGAGCATGCGGCGCGCAAACAGCTCGATTTGTACCGCCGCTACAGTGAGGCGTCGCAGCGAGCCCCATTGTGGCGCAGCCTTTACAAGTTGCTGAAAAACCCGCTGGACGGGTCGGCAACCTATCCGGCGAGTGGCGCAAGTCGTTGACCGAAAGCTGTGAAAAAGCCTCAAACGCGTAGGACGATCTTTCCGAACTGCTCTTTGCCCTCGAGGCGCCGGTGGGCTTCGGCGATCTCCGAAAGCGGGTAGACGCTGTCGATGACCGCGTTCACCTGCTTGCGGAAAACGAATTGAAGAACCTGGTGCAGCTCCCCGAGCGATCCCACAAACGAGCCGAGGAGCGACTGCTGGCGGTTAAACAGAAACCGTAGATCGACCTTCACGTCGAAGCCGGTGGTCGCTCCACAGGTCACCAGTCGGCCCGCCGGAGCCAAAGCCTGCGTGCTCTTTGGCCAGGTGGCGGCCCCGACGTGTTCGAACACCACATCGACCCCGCGGCGGCCCGTCAAGCGCTTGACCTCGGCGGCGACGTCCTGCCGGTAATGATCGATTACCTCGTCGGCCCCGAGACCCTTCGCCTTCGCCAGCTTTGCATCGCTCCCCGCCGTGGCGATCACGCGGCAGCGGAACAGCTTTGCCAGTTGGATTGCTGCGGAACCGACGCCGCTGGACGCCGCGAGGACCAAGACCTCTTCGCCGGGTTGAAGCTTCGCCCGGCCGAAGAGCATGTGCCAGGCCGTCAGGAAGACCAGCGGGACTGCCGCCGCGTCCTCGAAGCTCAGATCGTCTGGTATGGGAATCGCCGTGTACTCCGGCGCCGCCAGGTATTCGGCGTTTCCGCCGTCGACGCCGTAGCCGAAGAGCGTGTAGCGGCGGCAGTGGTTGTCCCGGCCCGAAACGCACTGCGGGCACTGCCGGCAGCTCAGTCCCGGGGAGAGCAACACGCGTTGGCCGGCGCGGATCCGTTCGCAATATTCACCCGCGGCGACGATCTCGCCGGCGATGTCGCTGCCCAGCACGTGCGGCATGGAGAACTCCATGCCGGGGATTCCAGCCCGGACCCAAAGGTCGATGTGGTTCAGCGCGCATGCCCGAACCCTCACGAGGACCTGATCAGCCCGGATCTGAGGCTCGGGCGCCTCCTCATACACCAGAACCTCCGGCCCGCCGTGCCGGTGAATACGCACTACGTTCATCGAACCTGTTCCTTTCCTCCACATTGTCCTTCAACTTCCCGCGGAGGATTGGGGAACGTGAATCCTCAGGCAGCCAGGCGCCGTACGCGTCGCCCGAGCAAGATGCCGAGCAACCCGACACCCCCGAGAATCAGGCTGTCGGCTTCCGGCGTCTCTTGCGCTGCCGCGCCGTAGGAAAAGTTATCGATCATTGGGGCGCCATTGACGGGCGCCAGGCGAACAAAGGTGATCGGCGCGTCAGAGGTGAATCCGACAAAAGCGGGATTCGGGTTTGTGAAGGTGTCGACTGTGCGTGTGTCGCCGGTCGAAAGCGTCACCACAATCTGCGCCGCGAACGGCGTGTGGGTCATGATGTTCGTGCCGAACGATGTAACCCCTCCAGACGGCATGTTCACCTGGATGTAGCCGCCTCCCCAGGCGGCGAGTGGTCCCATCAGCACATCGCCTGAACCCCAGGTGTAATTCTGGGAGCTAGCGGGATCCTGTGCATACAGATAGTAACTGGCCGGCGGTGTGAGGCCGATGAATTGGAGACCTCCCATCGTGTATCCGCCGGAGGTGCTGTAGTTCCCAGGGATCGCGGCCGTGGCCAGTCCCTCGAAGTCGGCGGTGAAGATACCCGACGTCGCGGCCTCCCACGTAATTCTGTCTGTGTAGAGCACGGATGTGGCGCCTGCCGGAGCGGCCAGGAACGCGCAAACGATCGCAACGATCAGGAGAAGGCTCAGTCTGCTCTCTCGCGGCATGAAATGGTCCTATTCACTTAGGTGGGCAGACGGAGTGGATTCTCTCGGCCCGATCTGAGAATTTCGCGCAGACGGCGCGCGTATTCCCCGGTATAGTCCGGAGAGATGCGGGATCGGGGTTATCCGAGCACCGGCGCCGGAGGAACGATACAGATCCCGTGCCGCTCGATGTGCTCGTTGTGCTGCGGCATCTCGGGCATTCGCACGGAAACAGGCAACGAGACCTGGCGGGCACGTGTGTCGAAGTTCGCCCACGACCACAGGCCGATACGGCAACGGCGATCCGCGGCCATTCCGTCGAACTTTACGCGCGAGGATCCGGCTCCGATTTCGACGGCGTACCACGTCCACACGCTCTCGTGCTTGAGTACGTCCTTCCAATAC
Organism: Bryobacterales bacterium; assembly: GCA_016880505.1. Taxonomy (GTDB): domain Bacteria; phylum Acidobacteriota; class Terriglobia; order Bryobacterales; family Bryobacteraceae; genus JAEHDI01. Next base: position 8,951 of record JAEHDI010000193.1, read on the forward strand.
GAGTCCGGAGACGCGGAGTATTGTCCGATGTGTCCCTCCGACGAAGTCACACTCGGCTCCGCCGGCTGCCCGTTCACCGTGATCCGGCACGTGCTGGCGTGATGCACCCGGCCGGGGAATTCCACTAAGAAGAACATTTTCGCGCCGGAAGCTCCGGCGGGGACCGAGACATCACACTCCAGCTCGAAGCCAGCGGTAGGAACCGGCTTGTCTTTGTCCTTCAGCCATTCATTCTCAGGGATGGTTCGTGCGGTTCTGGAAATCAGGCCGCCGCGGAAATCTTCGCGGGGGCTCGCGGCGGTCTTCGTGATGGAGTCCTGGCCGCCTGGTTCCAGCACGCGCACGCTCTCTACCCCAAAGTCGGGAGAGGCAAACGTCTGCTCGCCTGCGTCCGCGTACCAGCGCGCTCCGACGACGACCGGTTCTCGCAATTCGGCGCGCGGCACGACTTCGAGGAACACGAGCTCCCACGGGGCCAGACGAAGCGTGACCGTCGAGACCGACGTGATGCCGGCCGCGATGCCTTTGCGGTAAGGGTACTGCGTGTAGCACACCGCGTCCGTGAGTTCACGAGGGGCGCCGGAGCGTCCGAGATCGAGAACGTACTCCCTCGTCTCATTGCTCGGGTTGCGCACCGCGATGACGCCGCGCGCGCCCAGCCAATGCGCGTACGCATACGGTTCACCCAATTCGACCCGGGACGGCAGGACCACGGTGTTCTTAAGAAGATCCTTGTTCTTGCGTGCCCAGCGGAGAAGCCCGGCGTAGATCCGCCAGTCGTCGGCGGTCATGTATTTCGGGTTGACGTACGTCGGCACGAAAAACCGTCCGCGGCCGAAAGCCATGGCGGCGTGATTGGCGAAGCCGGCGGAGTCATCGCAGTGCACGATGTCGAAGTACTGAAGTGCGTTTTGGGGCAGCCACACCTCGTTCAACGACGAGAAGATGTAGTATTCCCGCGCGGTGGTATGAGCCTCACGGTAGTCTGGCGCGGGGCCGAGCCCGGGCGGGCAGTCGCCGCCGGCATTCCCCCAGATGACGTCCGCGTGTTTGACGATCCAGGGGCTGATGTAATTCACGTGGGAGTTTATGCAGGTTGGTTCGGCAACCAGATTCGGGTTGGCTGCCTTGGACGCTTCGATCAGCTCCAGCATGTGCGACGCCAGCGGCTCCACCGAATCGTCACCGGGCAGCAGGTCGTGGTGGCCCTGCTTTTCGAAGGCGATGAACCCGTCGTACTTGACGTGTTCGAGGCGGCTTTCCTGGATGAGTTGCTTCAGGTGTGTTTTCGTTTTCTCGCGATACGCCGGGTCGGCCAACGAGATCCCCGGCCGCCGCTGATTCGGGCGCAAGTGGTATTCCAGCACGACGTGGCCCTGGCTCTTTGCCCAGTCGTAGTCAGTGCTGTTGGGGTAAACCGCGCTGGGAGACATCCAGAGGCCCATCTTCCCTCCAGCCGATTCGACCACCTCGCGGACGCGGTCGAATCCGTTGGGAAGCTTGCGCCGGTCCATCTCCCAGATGCTCTGGGGGAGGGCCCAGCCCTCATCAGTTGCGACGATGTCGAAGAAGAGCCCGTGGGCGTCATGAAGTTCTCGTTTCAGTTCCTCGGCCAGCGCCTGGTAGCGTTCCGCGCTGAGATCTTTGGCATAGAAGGTCCACCAGGTGTTGTAGCAGGCCACAAGGCGCGGCGGAGCGACGCGGATATCGTCGATGTATCGGAGAAAAGCCTCGCACACGCGCCGCGGCGCAGCACAGCCCACTACCGTTGAGCGCAACGGGCGCCAATCCGGGCCAACTTGCATCCCGCCGGGCCGGCTCCGCAGCACGAACCCGTCCGGACCGTACTCATTGAACGCAGCGACAAACTCCACTCCGGCCCAGAGGCTGTCGCAGAAGATCGGGTGGCTGCCGAATGGCCGCCGATCCGCGTGGAGCGACTGCCAGTCCCGCC
>JAEHDI010000194.1 GCA_016880505.1 Bryobacterales bacterium
ATACCGGTCTGCAGCGGCTCCTTCACCGGCTGCCGTTCAACGACGCCCGGGGCCAGGCGTTCGATCGTGCTGAAGTGCGGCGTGTCGATCGGATCCTTGCCGTCGATCGGTTCCCCGAGTGCGTTCACAACACGGCCGATCAAGGCATCGCCAACCGGGACCGACATGATGCGGCCGGTGCGGCGCACTTCGTCGCCTTCCTTGATCTCCCCGTATTCGCCGAGCAATACGGCGCCGACCTGGTCTTCCTCGAGGTTCAACGCGATGCCGGATACGCCGTGTGGGAACTCGATCAGCTCGCCGGCCATCGCCAGTTCCAGGCCGTGGATGCGGGCAATGCCGTCGCCCACGGAGATCACAAAACCGGTTTCCGCGACGCTGACCGCCTTCTCGTAGTTCTCGATCTCGTCGCGCAGCACTCGCGCAATTTCATCCGCTCGAATCTGAGCCATAACCTTCAGGGGCAGGGCGTTCCGCCAGCCGCCCCCAACCTCCTATTGACCTGCCAATTTGCGGCGCAGGCCGTCGAGCTGCCCGCGCACCGAACCGTCGTAAATCGTCGAGCCGATCTGCGCCGTCAACCCGCCGATCAGCGACTCGTCAACCTGGAAACCGCACCGTACGTTCTTCCCTGTCATCCGGGAAAGTTCCGCGGCGACCGCCGACCGCTGCTCCGCCGTCAGCTCCCTAGCCGCGGTAATCCGGGCCTCGACCACGCCGAGCCGTTCATTGACCAGAACCTGGAAGGCCTCACGTATGTCGGGCAGGATTCGGGTGCGCCGGTGGTCCGTGACAACATACAAAAAATTCCGAATGAGCGCTGAAATACCGAGCAGCCCGCAAAGCCGCCCGATAACCGCGCGCTTGCGGGCCGGAGCGACCGCCGGTGAGAGGATCACGTTGCGCAAGTCGGAAAATTCCTTCAGCGCATTCTCGAACGCCTGAAGTTCGGCCATGGCCGCCTGCGAATCCATACCCCGGTCGGGGTGGATGGTGAGATCGGCCAGCGCCCGCGCGTACTTTGATGCAACGGCCAGAGCCATGGTTGGCTAGTTCACCTCTCCTTCGGTTTGACCGTGACCACGCAGTCCGAGGTCGGTTACGAAGGACCGAACCAGGGAGTCGTCGATCTGAGCCGTCATCCGGCTCCGGATCTTCTGGCGCGCCAATTCGATCGCGAGGTCCGCGGCGTGGGACTTCAGCTCCTGGCTGGCTGTCTTGACCGCCGCGGCGAGTTCCTGCTCGGCCCGGGCCTTGATCTTGCGAATGGATTCCGCCGTCTCCGCCCGCAGGCGAGCCTCTTCGGCTGCCAGTTCCTCGCGCCCGGCATGCCGCAGTCCGTCAACTTCCGAGGAAAGATTGTCAAGGCGCCGTTGGATTTCCGCCGCCTTTGCCTCGGCCTGTTCGCGCATGGCGCGTGCCTCCAGAATATCTTTCTGGATGGCGTGGGTACGGGACTCGAAGAACGCCGGCGCTTTCTTGGCGATCAAGTACCCAAGCCCGCCGGCGAGAATGGCGAAGTTGGCCCATTTCCACCAAATACCGCTGTCCCCGTGCTGTCCGGAGTCCTCGCCGCGAGACTGAGCCGCGCCCGAGCCGTGGGTTTGGGAAGCGTGCTGGGCGAACACCGCGGGTGCGGCGGCCAGAAGCAGGAGGCCAATGGTGAAGGCGATGGCGGACTTCTTCAATTCGCTCTCCCCTTAAGGATCGACTCGACTATCTCACCGGCCAACCTGTCGCTTTCAGCCGCCAAGGCTTGCCGCGCTTCGGCTGCCTCGGTGGCAAGCTGACTCTTGGCCTGCCGGATCATGTCCCCTGTCTCGAGCCGTGCTTCCTCAAGGGTGCTCGCCTGCTCCTGGCGCCACTTGCGGCGTGTCTCCTCTTGCTCACGATAGATCTCGCCGCGTGCCGCGCGGATGGCCTGCTCGTACTCGGCCGCTTTTTTCGACGCCGCGGCAAGGCTCGCTTCGGCCGTCTTTCGGGCGCCTTCAGTAGCCTCTTCGCGTTCCCGAAGGACTTTGTCCAGGGGGCGGAAGAAAACCCGCTTCAGGTAAAAGTGCAGCAGGATGACGAGGAGAAAAGTCGGCAGTGCCTTCAGTAAAAGCCCACCGAGCGCGTGCAGAGTTTCTTGCATCTGAGACTTCTTGAATTTCAGATCAGAAAGGGAGCGCCTGCTGAAGACTGCTATGGACAGAGGCTCAAAGCGCTTACACTAACACACCGTCCGCAGACGCGCAACCGCACGCCGGGGTGGTGCACCTGGCTACACGGACCTCTTTCGCTAACGGTATTCCTCGGGCCAGTTCGGCCGGGTGAAGAGCCCTCCATCCACCCAAACGGTCTGCCCAGTGATGAAGTCCGCCCCCGGCCCCGCGAGAAAGGCCACTGTTCTGCCGATGTCCGCAGGCGTGCCGATCCGCCCTAGGGGTGTACATTTCGACCAGGCGCCGGCGTAGTCCCCGGACTCCTGTCTGGTCCTCTCGATCTCGATCGCTCCGGGCGCAACGCAGTTCACGGTGATTCCGAAGGGTCCCAATTCGACCGCCGCGACCTTGGTGAACATCTCGATCCCGCCCTTGCTGGCGGTGTAGTCGACGAGTTTCGGGAACGCGATCTTGTTACATCCCGAACCAATATTAATAATCCGGCCGCCGCTATGGTCCTTCATGTGCCGGGCGGCGCGTTGCGTGCACAGGAAGCAGCCTTTCAGGTTTGTATTGATGACGCGGTCCCACTCCCGTTCTTCGAGATCGAGCAACGCCTTCCAGGTTTGGACCCCTGCGTTATTGACCAGAATGTCCAGCCGCGGGAAGCGCCGCAACACCTCGTCGAACATCGCGCCGACATCGCCCGCATCACCCACATTAGCGCGCACGGCAATGGCTTCGCGTCCGAGGGCGGAGATCTCCGCGGCCGTTTGCGCGGCGCCGCCGGCATCGGAGTTGTAGTTGACCGCGACGTTACAGCCGGCCGCCGCCAACTCCAGCGCAATGCCTTTGCCGACTCCCTTACTGCTGCCGGTGACCAGTGCATGCTTCCCTTCGAGAGGCAGGGACATGGCAACGATTTTATCGAATCCCGCCGGTTGCGGCCGCCGTCCCAACAATCTACTTGCCCGAGTACGGCTTTTCGGTGGACACTTTAAGTCTATGGAGGCGATTTGAGCCTGAATATCTCCGACGGAGCGGTCGTTCGCGAGCCGACCGAACGATGGACAGTCACGGATGCCGGGGAGCTCTATGACGTGCCAAGGTGGGGCAAGGGTTATTTCTCCGTGGGTCCGGCCGGCCATCTGCTGGTGCACCCGTCAAAGGATCCGAAGCGTTCCATCGACCTGAAGGAGCTCGTCGACACGCTCGTCCTTCGAGGAATCTCGCTGCCGATCCTCATCCGGTTCGCCGAGATCCTGAAGCATCGGCTCGAGGAGATCTACCAGGCGTTTCAGAACGCGATCGCCGAGCACGGCTACCAGGGCGGTTACAGTTGCGTCTACCCGATCAAAGTCAACCAGCAGAAGCAGGTTGTTGAAGAGGTCTTACAGTACGGCCGGCCGTACAAGGTTGGACTCGAGGCCGGCTCGAAACCCGAACTATTGGCGGTCCTGGCCATCGCCGACAACGAGACGCCGATCATCTGTAACGGCTTCAAGGATGCCGAATACATCGAGATGGTCATGCTGGCCAAAAAAGTCGGGCGGCAGATCATCCCGGTAATCGAGAAGTACACCGAACTGGACCTGGTGGTGCGGTACGCGCAGCGGGTTGGCGTCAGGCCGGTCATCGGCCTACGCATCAAGTTGGCGAGCCGCGGCTCGGGACGGTGGAAGTCTTCCGCCGGGTATCGATCCAAGTTCGGGCTCACCGTAACCGAGGCACTGCGCGCGCTCAACCAGTTAAAGGCCGACGGCATGGAGGATTGCCTGGAGTTGTTGCATTTCCACCTCGGCAGCCAGATCACCAACATCCGCCAGATCAAGGCGGCGGTGATCGAATCCGCCCGCGTCTATGTCGAAATGCGGCGCGCGGGGGCGGGCCTGCGCTATCTGGACGTCGGCGGCGGGCTAGGCATCGACTACGACGGTTCGCAGACGGACTTCGAGTCCAGCGTCAACTACACGCTTCAGGAATACGCGAACGACATCGTCTATCACGTTCAGAACGTCTGTGACGAAGCGGAGATTCCTCACCCCAACATCATCTCCGAGAGCGGCCGGGCGGTGGCCGCGTATCACAGCGCTCTCGTGTTCAATGTGCTCGGCGTGAGCGGTTTCGGGGAGGAGGAACTCCCCAAGGACCTGCCGGAGGAGTCCGAGCAGCCACTGTTCGACCTCCAGGAGACCTACCGTGCGCTCAGCTCGAAGAACCTGCTCGAGAGCTACCACGACGCACAGCAAGCGCTGGACGCGGCCCTGAACCTGTTCAGCCTCGGGTACCTCCCGCTTGTCCAACGCTCGCTGGCTGAAAACTACTACTGGACGATCTGCCGCAAGATCCAGCGCATGGCAAAGGAACTCGGCGATGTTGCCGAGGAACTCGAGCCGCTCGACGCCATGCTTTCCGACACGTACTTCTGCAATTTCTCGCTCTTCCAGAGCATGCCGGACAGTTGGGCGGTGAAACAGCTTTTTCCGATTATGCCGATCCACCGGCTCGAG
>JAEHDI010000195.1 GCA_016880505.1 Bryobacterales bacterium
ACTTCGGCGGCGGCATGTTCGACGCCTCCGACGAGGATTCGCACCTTTCGCGGGGAGCCGATGATGCCCGGATCTCCGAGCCCGGCTACCGTCACCACAAGCTCCTCACCTGGCACAGCCGGGGATTTCGAAACCGCCAGCACTGCCGGCGGCGCCGCATCGAGCACCAGGACCACCGGATAAGCGGCTACCGTACCCACCGAGATTCGCAGGATCGCCGTCCCCGTGCCGAGGCCCGCCGGGACAACGAATATCAGCCGGCCATCTTCCACCGAAACCACCGTTGCCGGCTGATCGTTCAGGGTCACGGCGACCGCAGCACCGGCCAGAAGGTTCGCGACCTCGACCGCCGCCTGGCCGCCCGCGTAGATGCTGGGCAAGCCGGTCCTTGGGTTCACCGCTCTGGGATTGACCACGAACGCAGCCGGGTTAGCCGGCTGCACTTGGAGGGCGAAGGGATGTTCGACGATCTCGAAGCCCGTAACTACCGTCAGCCTTGCGATCCCTTCCGCGGCCTGCTGGCCGACATGAACATTGGCCCTCAGGCGGTCCGGACTGAGCACCCACATGCGGCGAACGACAATATCGCTCGTGCCGAAGCCGATCACCGTCTGCCCGGGCGTGAAGTGCGTGTTTGCGCCGTAGATATCCACCATCGCTTCCGACCCGGCGGGCAGGGAAGAGGGCAACACCGAGAGATATGGCGCCGCCTCGACGGCATCGTACTTATACTGCGGCGGAGCCGCTGCATCCAGGAACATCGATGTCTGCCCGTCGCCGTTCAGCGCTGTGACCACTGCCTGGTGGTTCGGGCCGCCAACCGGAGGAACTACCGTCAGTGTTCCTGCTGTGTCGTCCGCCGACACTACCTGCGCCCGCAGGCCGTCGAACAGAATCCGAGTGTCGCGTGTAAGGTTAATCCCGCTCAGGATGATCACGCGGTTTCCCGACTCGTCGAGCGCCGGAGACACTGCCGTAATCGACGGCGGCTGCTTATTCACGAGGTTCAGTCCGGCCGGCAGAATGTAAAGGTCGTTGTTGCGCGAGAACAGCAGGTGCCTCGGTCCCTCCCCGGAGAACGGATTGAACCCGAAGTCCAGTTGGAGGAACACCGGCGCCGGAGAGTAAGCCTTAATGCCGCCTTCCGGAATCAGCGCTGTACCGCCCATCACCGCCGCCGTCAGTCCGGGCGAGGGAGCGCTATCCGTAGTCAGCCCCACGCCCGAAGCCACCAGGAAATTGCGGGCGCCATTGACGTTGACGAACGCCGGCTTCACTGCATAATTGCCAGGAAAACTGTAGGTTGTGACGCCGAACAGGTCGAGCCCGCCGCGCTTCGTTACGGCGAAGTCGTACCCTTCCAGCGTGACGCCAGCCTGGACGCCAAGCACGGCGGCCGCCTGGATATCCTTCGTTCCGGGGTAGAACACCGTTTCAAAGACCGGACCGGCCCCGAATGGCTGCCCGTCCGGGTCCACCGGAAGGACAACGTCCGCCGGACCCAACCCCTGCTGCGCCGGCGGCGGCAGCGGATGGACGTAAAGGTAGTACTGGCCCGGGGTCAGCCCGACCAGCCGGTAGTGGCCATCCGGGTCCGTCAGCGTGCTCACCGCTGTGCCGTTCGGCGCCACCGCGACCACCGACGCGAGATGCACACCCGCGCCGTCCGTCGCAACACGCCCGCTGATCGAACCCGTCCGCTCGGCGAATGCCTGCGCCGGATACAACGCCGATAACCCGGCGACGTCGTCCGCCGCCAGCGGGCGGGACTTCGTCGTGGCCCTTGTCACCTGCGTCGCCATCACGCTAGAAGTCATCGTGTGCTGCAGACCGAGCGCATGGCCCATTTCGTGGACCACCGTCTGGAAGAAGGAATCGGTGTAACTTGGCCGCTGCGAAAGATCCTTCTGAAGGATCAGCACCGAGCGCAGGATCGGAACGAACGAGTTCGCTTCGGCATCCACCATCGACGCCCGAACCGTCGGCCCGCCCATCGCCACCAGGCCGGGAGGAATCTCGTCGAACAAAATGTCCACTCCCGGATTCGCTTGCAGCGCGCCGGGAGTGAACAGGCCGCCGAACTCCAGCCGCAGCTCCGACGTTTCCACTCCGCTCCATACGTCGGCGGCCATCCGTATCTGGCTGAGGAACGATGCGCGGCTGTCGCCAGGCGCCATCTGCTCCGGTCCCTGGTCAGAAACGAAGTAGAACAGGGTCTGATTTGGGAGGGCCTTGAGGTCGAACTTCTCAGGGACCGGAGCAAATGGAGCGTTGCGGCTCTTGTAGTGCAGGAAATGATAGTGCGCAAACGCGGTTCCGGAGAGCAGAGTCGCCGCCACCGCCGCCACCATCAGTTTTCGCGCCGCAACCATAATCCGTTACCTCGCGCGCGCCGCCGCGCTGACACGCGCGCGCAAATCGCCTACCCGCAGCCGAAGCGTCTCGTCGTTGACTACCTGGCCCGTCCGCCGGTCGAGCATCGCCTCCGTGCTCGCCGAGCGCGTGGC
>JAEHDI010000196.1 GCA_016880505.1 Bryobacterales bacterium
CGCAGCGTCTCTTCATCCAGCGACAGGTCCTTCCGGAACGGTGTCACCATCGCTGTCCCGCAACCTTTGAACATCCTTCACCTCCTCTGCGTGTCCGCTTTCTCTTGGTTCACCGACCCGACATTATCTCACTGAACTCGAAGAAACCCTTCTTGCCAACCACCCACTGCGCCGCCTTCAACGCCCCCCGCGCGAAACCCTCACGGCTTCGCGCCGAGTGCCGCAGAGTGATCGTGTCGGCGGCTGAATCGAAGCCGATCTCGTGCGTTCCCGGATGCGCCCCCGCGCGGTTTGACGATGCATCGATCGGCCGCCCGTATCCCGCTTTCTTCATCTCTCCGACAAGTTTCAACAGCGTGCCCGATGGTGCATCCTTCTTCGTTGAGTGATGGATCTCCCAACCCCACGCGCCGTAACTCGGCTCATCCTTAAGCAGGCGTGCCGCCTCGGCCACCAGCCGGAGGAACACATTGACGCCGATAGAGAAGTTCGGGCTCCACACCATACCGGTGCCTGCCTTCTCCACCACCGATTTGACATGGTCCAACTGCTCGAGCCAGCCGGTTGTGCCTTCGACGACGTTGACGCCCAGCGCCGCGATCCGCTCTACATTGCTCACTACCACCGGCGGAATCGAGAAGTCGATGGCCACATCGACGCCCCGAAAATTGTCCGGCGTGATGCCCTCGTAGTTCGCGTTGTTGAACTCGTCCAGCTTCAGCGTGACCGTGAAGCCATACTCGGGCGCGAGCTGTTCAATCAGCCGCCCCATCTTGCCGTAACCGACGATGGCGAGGTTCATGTCAGTCGAAGACCACTGGGTCCACCTCGGCGAAGAACTCGCGGTGCAGTGCGCCCACCGTCTTCGCCAGGTCCTGCTCTGCCACCACGAAACTGAGGTTTAGCAGCGAAGCGCCCTGCGAGATCATGCGCACGTTGATGTCCTCGAGCGCGTGGAAGACCCGCCCGGACACCCCCGGAGTGTACCGTATGTTCTCGCCCACCAGACACACGATCGCCTGGTTGTTCTCGGTGTCCACTTCGGCGAACTGCCGCAACTCTTCCAGGATCGCCGGCAGCCGCCCGGGGTTGTCGATCGTCAGTGAAACGCTGACCTCGGAAGTCGAGACCATATCCACGGGCGTCTCATAGCGGTCGAATGACTCGAAAATCCGCCGCAGGAAACCGTGCGCCATCAGCATGCGAGTTGAGCGGATGTTCACGAGAGTGATCTTCCGCTTGCACGCAATCGACTTTACCGCGTTACGGCAGGGAACGGCCTCGGCCACGATTTTCGTGCCAGGCACATCCGGCCGGCGCGAGTTGAGAATCAGTACCGGAATATTCTTCTCGATCGCCGGCGTCACCGTCGCCGGATGCAGCACTTTGGCGCCGAAGTATGCAAGTTCAGCCGCTTCGGCGAACGAGATCGTCTTCACGCGGTGGCCGCCGGGAAGGATCGTGGGATCGGCGGTGAGCATTCCGTCCACGTCGGTCCAGATCTGGATCTCCTCTGCACCGATTCCCGCGCCCACGATCGAGGCGGTGAAGTCTGAGCCGCCGCGCCCGAGCGTGCTCGTGACACCGGCTTCGGTGGAGCCGATGAACCCACCCATCACGACAATATGCCGTTGGGCCAGCGGCGCCACCTTCCCGGCCAGCCGCTCATACGATTGCGGGTAGAGCGGCGCTGCCTGCGTGTGGCGGTTGTCGGTGACGATCACCGCCCGCGAATCGATGTGGACCGCATCCATGCCGAAATACTTGAACGCTAGAGTCACCAACGCGCTCGATAGGCGTTCGCCAAATGCCGAGATCGCATCGATCGACCTCGGCGTCAATTCGCCCAGCACCGCGAATCCGCCCGCCAGTTCGGCGAGTTCTCCAAAGTGCTCGTCGAGGATGCGCCGCGCCTCCGTCCGGTCGTCCTCGCGAAGGATCGACTCCGTCTCCCGCTGGTGGAAGGCCCGCAATTCGGCCAATTGATCGAGCGCCTGCGCTCGCCGGCCGTTCACTGAATCGGCGGCGATAGCGAGCAGCTTGTTGGTCGTCTTGCCCATTGCCGAAACTACGGCGACCGGACGGCGCTCAGTCCGCGCCTTTACGATGGACGCAACTCGTTCGATGGCGGCCGCCGACTCAACCGACGTGCCGCCGAATTTCATCACGATCATCAGTCGAGCAATCCTTCCGAAACCATCAGCTCCGCGTTCAGCACGGCTGCGCCCGCCGCGCCGCGCACCGTGTTGTGCCCGAGGGCGACGAACTTCCAGTCGAGCACCGGGCACTCCCTTAGCCTGCCAACAAAGACCGCCATGCCACGTTCGCGCTCCACGTCTTTTCGCGGCTGCGGGCGGTTCGCTTCCGGCATGTAGATCACCGGTCTTGCCGGAGCGCTCGGGAGCTCACGTTCCTGCGGTGTGCTGGTAAAGGAGTCGAACGCCTGTCGCAGCTCCGCCTCCGTTGGCTTCGACGATAACTCGACGGAGACGGTAACGGTGTGCCCGTCCACCACCGGAACCCGGTTGCAATGGGCGCTGACCTTGGCGTCTAGAGAATGGATCGCGTCGCCGTTGACGTACCCGAGGATCTTCTGCGTTTCGACCTGCATCTTCTCTTCTTCGCCGCCGATGAACGGAATCACGTTGGCGTTGATGTCCATCGAGGGCACGCCCGGGTAGCCGGCGCCGGAGATCGCCTGGAGCGTAGTGGCAATCACGCGGGTGATGCCGAACGGCTTGAGAGCCGCCAGCCCCATCGTCAACACGACCGTCGAGCAGTTCGGATTGGTGACGATCTGTCCCG
>JAEHDI010000197.1 GCA_016880505.1 Bryobacterales bacterium
CCTCTTGAATAAGAAACAGGCTGTGCGAGTGGTGGTGCGGTCGGCTGACAAGGGAGCGCCATGGAAAGCCAAAGGGGCTGATATTGCCGTGGCATCACTGGACGATGTTACAGCTTTAGCGAAAACATTCGAAGGAGCGGTCGGCGTCTATCTCTTAGTGCCGCCGAACTACGGGGCTCAGGCTTGGCTGGCGGATCAACGACAGAGGATGGATCGTGCAGCAGAAGCCGTTCAGAAGAGTGGAGTGGAACATGTTGTGTTTCTGTCGTCGGTTGGAGGGCATCTGCATGGCGGGACCGGTCCGATTCGGGCGGCGAGTTATGGAGAACAGGCACTTGGTTGTGTTGCCAAACGCCTGACTATCCTTCGGCCTTGCTATTTCATGGAGAACTGGGTGCCGAGCGTCGGCATGGTGAAACAGCAAGGTGTACTGCCGACGTTCATCGCGCCGTCTGTGAAGATTCCAATGATTGCTGCGAAGGATATCGGCCGTGTGGGCGCGGAGCGGTTGGTCGCCGGTGGAAACGGCAGACAAATTGTCGAACTTGCCGGACCGGAAGAATACAGTCCTGAGCAGACTGCAGCGGCGCTCGGCCAGCTCTTGAATAAAAAGGTGACGGCGCAACAGGCGCCGTTGAGCGCGGTGGTCCCGACCTTCACGTCGTTCGGCTTTTCGCAGGAGGCCGCGACGTTGTTTGAGGAAATGTACACTTCGTTCTCGACCGGCGCGATCAGATACGAATATCCCGACCGGCTGATACGTGGAACGGTCACTCTCCAGGAAGCCTTACGGGGGATGGTGTAATAAGGAGAAGGAGGGCACCATGGCGATCGATACTGGGACCATGAAGAAGGAAGTGCTCGGCGTCTACCCACCGGGGTCGACACATATGGTCGGGGATGGATTTCCCGTGCGTAACATGATTCCGGGATCTGGTGTGGGTGAGCAACTGTCTCCATTCCTACTCCTGGATTATCTGGGGCCGGAGTATTTCCCGCCGACGGACCGCCGTCTTGGTGTGGGCGAACATCCGCATCGGGGATTTGAAACTGTCACGATCATGTATCAAGGCAGTGTGGCGCATCGTGACTCAACCGGAAGCGGAGGCGTCATCGGTCCGGGTGATGTGCAGTGGATGACGGCCGCATCCGGAATCGTGCATGAAGAGTTGCACGAGAGCGAGTTTGCAAAGCACGGAGGCACGCTGGAAGGGATCCAGCTATGGGTGAATTTGCCAAGGTCGGTCAAGATGTCGCCTCCCCGGTACCAAACGCTCGTCCGCAATGAGATCCCGGTCGTTGAGCTTGCCGGGGGAGCCGGCCGGTTACGCGTCATTGCCGGGGAATGCCACGGGCGGAAGGGTCCGGCCAGGACCTTCAGCCCGGTCCATCTGTATGATCTGCGATTGAAGGCAGGGTATCAGACGGAATTGTCCTTGCCCGATGGATTCACCATGTCCGTATTCGTATTGCAGGGGCGGGCCGTCATCAACGGGGCACAGGCGGTGGGAGAGGCCGAGATCGCTCTCTTGGGGCGCAAGGGTGAGCGAGTGGCGCTTCAGGCGGAAGAGGATACGACGATACTTGTTCTCGGCGGAGAGCCGATCGAGGAGCCGATCGCGCGCTATGGGCCGTTCGTCATGAATACGCAAGCGGAACTCGCACAAGCCGTGGAAGATTATCGAGCGGGCAAGATGGGGCATTTGTCCTAACCTGCGTCGCTCGTGAAGCGTGAAGCGTATCTCGTC
>JAEHDI010000198.1 GCA_016880505.1 Bryobacterales bacterium
CCACCGGATCGAACGCAAGGACCACCAGTCCGCCCTTCACCATGTTCATGTATGCGAACTGGTACTCAGGCTCCATACGCGCCCACGGGTAGTGCCCGCAAGGAGAGATGATCCCGGGGAACGGCCCCCTGCCGGTCGTCGGCACGTAGAGATTTCCGGTTACCCAGAAGTCGGGACGGCTCTGGAACATCACGTTCTCGACCCGGTAACCGTCGCGCTCATGAACGGCGACCACAACCGGGTTGAGCGGCACGCGTTTTGGAAACCCGTGCATCATCTCGCGAAGCTTCTGCCGGACAAAACTGTTGCGGGCCTCGAGTTGCGTCGGCGTTTTGATCGCCTCCCGCTCTCGATCCCACTTCGCGGCGAGGGCGTTCAGCCTGTTGCTCAAGTGCGCCAGCAGCATGTCCGGCATCTCGTGGGCGTAAGATTCCTCTCCCGCGCCGTGCAACGCGGCCGGCGAGAACCACGGAAAAGTAGCGGCGACGCCGGCCTGTTTCAGGAATCCGCGTCGGCTGGTCGTGCTCATGAATGGTTACTCCAAAAATTGGGAATTATCGAGAGCATGATATCCTCAAATTCCGCTGGCCCGCAAAAACCGATGAAAACCCGTCTAATCCTGTCACTGGTGCTCGCCGCTCCGTTCTTGAGCGGCCAGAACCTTTCCGATAAACTCCACGCCATCCGCCCGTCGGACGTGAGCGCCGGCGAGGCTGCGGTTCTGGACAACCTCGAGCGGCGCGCTCACGAATCGCTGGCGGCCATCCCGAGGGCACGGACCCGCGAGCAAGGCGACGCGGCCCGCGCCGGACTGCGCCGGAAGCTCGAACAGTCCCTTGGTTTCCGCCGGCTTCCGTGGCCCCCGAAACTCTCGGCCCGTACCGTGGGTGTCGTGCGGCGCGATGGCTATCGAATCGAGAAGATCGTTTACGAAACGCTGCCTGGAGTGCGCGTGCCCGCGCACATGTACATCCCGGACAATCTGAACGCGCCTGCGCCGGCCATTCTTTTCTATAACGGCCACTGGTGGGCCGACAGCAAAACCCGGCCGGACTTCCAGGCGTTCCACATCAACATGGCGAGGCTGGGTTTCGTCGTTTTGACCTTCGATGCCTTCGGCCAGGGCGAGCGCGGCATCTCGCGCCGCGATCACCGGAGGACCGAGGCCCTGCTCGCCGGAGTCTCCCAGCAGGGCTTCGCCGTGTACGAAACGCAGTGTGCGCTCGAGTACCTGCTCTCCCGGAAGGAAGCGGACCCGAAACGCATCGGCATGTCGGGCGCCTCCGGAGGCGGCTACAACACGTGGATGACGGCGGCGCTCGACGAGCGCATTGCGGTGGCGGTCCCCGCCGTCGGCACCAGCGAATTCTATGAGCAGATCCACGTTTGCCGGCCTCTCGACTGGTATCGAGCTAACGAACATTGCCACTTCGTGCCCGGCCTCATCCGTTACGCGAACAACCAGGAACTGATCGCGATGATCGCGCCGCGGCCGTTGATGATCGTGGCCGCGCACAAGGACCAGAGCTTCCCTGTCGAGGGCGTGCGCGAGGTCTACCATTACGGGCAGGAGCTTTACGGGTCATACGGCGTCCCGGGGAAGATCGGCTACAGCGAAGACGCCACCACCAGCCACGGTTATCAGCAGAAGAAACGCGAGGCGGCCTACGGCTGGTTCCTGCGATGGTTGATGAACAAGGGCGATGGAAGCCCGTTCGCCGAGCCGCCGACCGAGACCGCTCCATGGGACTCGGCAGAGCTGCGCTGTTTCCCGGTGGGGCAGAATGACCCCGCGGGCCCCGGCTTTGTCGAGGCCGCGAAGCGCCTGGCGCGCGGATTGCCTCCTGCATACAGCGCCGACGCCGTTCAGGAGGCGCTTGGTTCGCTTCCGCCGCTTCTAACGCAGCAGCCGAGGATTGAGAAATCGCCGGTACAGCGGCTCGAAATCCCCTCGGAAACTGGCATCGTGGTCCCTGCATTTCTGCTGCGTCCGGAGGGTCGCGAGCGCGGCGTGCTGGTCGCTGTACACGACGGCGGCAAGGAGGAACTCGCCGGCGATCCGCTCGTCCAGGCGGCGCTTGCCGGTGGTTGGGCCGTTTGCGGCGCCGACCCGCGGGGCATCGGCGAGCTTGCCATCTCGAAGGGCGGCTGGGCGGCTGCCGTGAGTCTGCTC
>JAEHDI010000199.1 GCA_016880505.1 Bryobacterales bacterium
ACATCGCGCCCCGCATCGGGCTCGCATACCGTCCGTGGGGCAACGACACGGTCTTCCGGGCGGGGTTCGGGGTCTTCTACAACGTGGTGCCGTTCGTTTACGTGCTGAACTTCGGCGACGTGCCCTTCCTGCTGGCGGAGCCTTCGTACAACAACCCGAAGGACAACCCGCAGGTGATTTTCCCGCGCGTGTTCCCGTCCACTGGCACGGGCGGACCTTCCGAGGTCAGCCTCTCGGCTGCCGAGAACCCGGACTACAAGACGCCGTACTCGTTGCAGTACAACTTCACCATCGAGCGGCAGCAGTGGGACACGGGGTTCCGCCTTTCCTACATCGGCACGGCGATGCGGAAGGGACCGTGGCAGTACAATTACAACGCGCCTGTTGCGAACGACCAGCCGTTCATTTCGAAGCCGCGCGCGTTCCAGAACTATCCGGAGATCTGGTACGTCACCAACGGTGCGGGCCACCAGTACAACGCGTTTACGGCCGAGGCCTTGCGCCACATGGCAGGCGGGCTTTACTTCCAGGGTTCGTGGACCTGGGCGCGGGACCGCTACGATCTGGATTACAACTGGGATTTCAACGGCGACAAGTTCATCTCTGAGGACCCGAGAAACCGCAAGCGTGAGATCGGTCCTGCCCAGGAGATCCCGACCCACCGCTTCAGCACCAACTTCATCTACCAGCTCCCGTTCGGCAGGGGCCGTCACTTCGGTTCCAACGTATCGAGGCTCGGCGACCTGCTCGTTGGTGGTTGGGAGCTCAGCGGCATCTACACGGCGCAGACCGGCCAGTTCCTGACGCCGTTCTGGTCCGGGGACGATCCGGTAGGCATCTACTTTACCGACTCGGACACGCCGGCGTCGGTCACTCTCCGCCCGGACGCCCTGCGGAATCCCAACTTTCCCAGCGGGCAGCAGACGATCGAAAAGTGGTTTGACACGGGCGCGTTCGCTCCACCCCAGGCCGGCAGCTTTGGCACATCCGGCAAGGGTGTGATCAAAGGCCCCGGAGTGAACGTCTGGAGCGTCGGATTCGCAAAGGAATTCGGTCTCTACGAGAGAGCGAGGCTGCGCTGGGAGATGACCGCCAGCAATTTCTTCAATCACCCGAACTGGGTCAATCCCAGCACGGACATCACCGATTCCGCCGTTGGCGAAATCACCAGCGATGGTGGCGTGACGAGCGGATCGGTTGGGGACCGGGCAGGCTCACGTAACTTCCGCATGGGCCTCCGGCTTCAGTTCTAGCCGCTTATTCTGATGGGGAGCCCGCCCAGCTGGGCGGGCTCCCTTACTCACATCTACATACGTCAGCCAGACTACACCGGTAGCCGTCGTCTAGGAGCCTGACCGCGGAATTGGCGCCATCCGCGCCGACCCTTATCTGACTACAACAACGCTTTCCCACCGCCCACTTGATGCACCGCCTTGCAGCCGGCGTGCAAAGTTTACCGGTCGCATTTTCCTAAGTGGCTGATTTTAGGTACGCGAAAGCTGGCCCTGTAGTTGCAGCACTCGGTGGTAGCTGGGACGCCTCCCGAACGTGATGGATCTCATATTCCGTCACAGGGAGACGAGAAAGGAGACGGGCTAATGAGAAACACCCTCGTTATCGTAACAGCGTCGGCGCTGTTCTTCGCCGGTGCAAGTTGTAGTATCCGAAACAACAAGACGACCACAGCGAATGTGCCGTCGGGACCGGTGCGCGCGCAAGTCACAGAACCGGGAGTGATCCCTGCCGGCACCACGCTAGTGATCCGAACCAACGAGGAGATCAAGACTCAGCAAGCGGGCAAGACGTACTCCGCCCAAGTGGCGGAGACGGTGGAGAATCAGTCCGGGCAGGTTTTGGTGCCCAAAGGCTCGCCCGCCGAGTTGATTGTGTTGCAGACCTCCGGTGGCGGTACGACAGGTACGGCGTCACTGGCTCTGGGTGTCCGCTCGATTACGGTGAACGGCAAAACCTACAGCATCGCCACCGACACGCATGAAGAACGGGGTGGGGAAGGCCTAGGGGCCAACCGCAGAACAGCGGAGATGGTCGGAGGCGGCGCTGTTCTTGGCACGCTCCTTGGCGCGGTCGCGGGCGGCGGAAAAGGTGCGGCGATCGGCGCCGTTGTGGGAGCGGCCGGAGGCGCGGCTGCACAGGTCCTCACGAGAGGCGATGAAGTGAAAGTGCCGGCTGAAACGCTGCTGACCTTCCGGCTTGACCAGCCTTGGCGGATGACCAGTTGACGCAGAACACAGGGGGAACTTATGCGCCGAATGTACAAACAACCGGCTTGGCTCATCCCGGCGCTGTTGCTTGCCGCCTGTGCTGCTCGACAACCCGGGGCGCCGCTTCGCCCCGGGTTTAACCTCTTCTCGCAGGAGCAGGATGTTCAGCTTGGGCGTGAGGCCGCGGTCGAAGTGCGCAAGCAGGTGGACGTCGTGGAGAACCCCGAACTCCAGAGTTACATCGCGGAACTGGGTAGCCGCCTCTCAAGAAATCCGGACGCAGGCGCTTATCCTTACAGCTTCACTCTGGTGAACGACCCTACCCTCAACGCCTTTGCGCTGCCGGGCGGGCCGGT
>JAEHDI010000200.1 GCA_016880505.1 Bryobacterales bacterium
GACGGCGGTACCGTCGTGCACCTCGCCGATCTTGTAGGTGCGGCCGGTGTAATAAAGGATCCGCTCGGTCGTAGTGGTCTTGCCGGCATCGATGTGAGCCATGATGCCGATGTTCCGGACCTTGTCGAGGGATACCGCCCTAGGCATGAAGCACCATCACCACCGGTAGTGGGCGAACGCTTTGTTCGCCTCTGCCATGCGGTGGACGTCGTCTTTCTTCTTAATCGCTCCGCCGCGGAGGTTCGCGGCGTCCGTCAACTCGTTGGCCAGTTTCTCCGGCATGCCCTTCTCCGGGCGCGAACGCGCGTTGAGAATGAGCCACCGGATCGCCAGGCTGATCCGGCGGTTTTGAGGAACCTCCACCGGCACCTGGTAGTTGGCGCCGCCGACGCGGCGCGTCTTCACTTCGAGGAGCGGCTTGCAGTTTTCCACCGCTTTCTTGAAGAGCTTCAATGGATCGTCACCCGACCGCTCCTGAATCTTGTTCATGGCGGTGTAGAAGATCCCTTGCGCGGTGCCCTTCTTGCCGTCCCACATCATCGAGTTGACGAATCTCTGCGCCAGCGTCGAGTTGTAAACGGGATCCGGCGCGTTTTCGCGGGGTTCAATTCTTCGTCTGCGTGGCATGGCTGCTTACGATTTCGGCCTCTTGGCTCCGTACTTTGAACGGCCCTGTTTCCGGTCGGCGACACCCGCGGTGTCGAGCGTCCCGCGAATCACGTGATATCGAACGCCGGGAAGGTCCTTCACGCGCCCGCCGCGGATCAGCACGATCGAGTGCTCCTGTAGGTTGTGACCGACACCCGGAATGTACGTCGTCACCTCGATAGTGTTCGTCAGCCGGACGCGCGCTACCTTGCGAAGCGCCGAGTTCGGCTTCTTCGGAGTCGTGGTGTAGACGCGGGTGCAAACGCCGCGCCGCTGCGGACATGCCTGCAATGCAGGACTGGCCGTCTTATAGCGGGGTGGCCTGCGGCCCTTTCGCACGAGTTGATTAAACGTCGGCACGGATCTTCCTCAGTTCCTTTGCTTGAGTCTCTTTCCTCAAAACTCGGTCGGCACAGAACGGCTCACAGCAAGCATTCCTGCGCATCCCAACGTTGCGACTCGCCCAAACAATGAGCGGACCGGATTAGTACTCAACAATTGCGAGGGTACTGGCTTCGGACTAGCCCTTGCCTCACCGGCTTCGATCCGGTGGAACAGCGGGGCCGACCCCCGGCCGGCCTATCCAATTAGACAGGGGTAGCACAGGGGCAGAAGAGTTAACTCGCCAAACCCTACTAGCATAACGAAAACCCCGAAACCTGTCAACAACGGGAGAGGCGCTAGTGTCTTCAGCCACTATCTCATTGGAGATCCGACACTTCCGTGCGGGAGCCACTTGTCCTTCCAGCAGCCGCCGTGGCCGCGGGAATCGCGGTGTCGCGGTACGTGGATTTCGGCGGCCGCGGGCTGCTCGCGCAGGTTTCGGCGCTGGCGGTACTCTGGCTGCTGGCACGCCGCGAGTCAAGCCGCGTGCTTCCTGGGATCTGCCTTCTGCTGGCCCTCTTCTTTGGTGGCGCCTGGTTGGAACTTTTCCACCGCCCCGGTCCGCCGCCAGAGATCGACGCTGGCCCCCGCGAAATCGTGATCCTCAGCGGGTGCCTCGTGGAGCCGCCCGTCCGGTTCGAAGACCGCCTTCAGTTCACCCTTGAGCTGTCGCCCTCCACTGCCGCCCGCATCAGCCTTTACCTGCGGGAGGGAGAGACGCCTCCCGCCCTGCGCTACGGCCAGCGGATCGAAATCGAGGCGAGGGTGCGCCGGCCCAGGAACTTCGGCAACCCTGGTTCCTTCGACTATTCCGGCTATCTCGCCCGGCGCAACGTCTTTTGGACTGGCTACGCGCGGCCCGGCGCGACACTCACCGTGCTTCGCGGTGACTGCGGCTCTGCCTTCCGCCGGTTCGTCTTCGACCTGCGCACCTCGGCCCTCGGACGGATCGAGTCGCTTTACTCCCGAAGTCCATACGAATCGGCCATGATGCAGGCGGTGCTCATCGGCGAAAAGGCAAAGCTCGAGAAGGCCTGGACCGAGCACTTCCGTTCCACCGGCACCTATCACGCGCTAGTGATTTCCGGACTCCATGTCACCGTGCTTGCCGCCGTGGTGCTTTTCTTTCTGCGCGTCTGCGCCCTGCCTCCGGGCGCCGTCCTGATCACCGCCTCGGCTTGCGCATGGCTCTACGCGCTGGTGGCCGGATGGCAGGCCCCGGTAATCCGGGCGGCCGCCGGGCTGACGCTGTTCCTGGCGGCACGGTGGTTCTTCCGGAAGCCTCGTCTCCTCAACCTCATTGCCGCCACGGGAATCGGCTTTCTGATCTTCGACCCGGCTCAGCTTTTCGAGGCGAGTTTCCAGTTGTCGTTTCTGTCGGTGGCGGCGATCGCCTCGTTGGCGGTTCCTCTTCTCGAAACAACCTCCCTGCCGTTTGCCCGGGGAACTGCCGGGATCGTGGATCGCGATCGGGATATCCATCTCCCGCCCCGCGTCGCCCAGTTTCGGGTCGAAGTCCGCCTGCTCGCCGAGACGGTCGCCCTCTGGATCCGGCTGCCGGAGCGATTCAGCTTGCCGCTTTTCGCGGCGATGTGCCGGGCCGCTTTGTATGTCTATGAACTCGCTGTTGTCTCAGTGGCCGTCCAGGTCGGCCTGGCTCTCCCGATGACGTTGTATTTCCACCGCTTCTCGATCTCCGGGCTGTCGGCCAACCTTGTCGTCGTGCCGCTGACGTCGGTCCTGGTTCCGGTGGGCTTTCTGGCCATCTTCACGGGTTGGAGTCTGCCCGCCCGCATGGCGGCGTGGCTTCTCGACGCGACCAGGTTGGTGGTCGACGCGCACGCCCGCTGGGAACCGTGGTGGCGTATCCCGGACCCACCCCTTTGGCTCGCGGCCGCATTCTCCGCTTCACTGATCCTCTTTGGACTTGCGGTGCGGAACCACCCGGTCTGGCGGTGGCTGACTGGCGGTGTCGTCGGCGCTCTGTTTCTTCTCATCCTCCTCCACCCGTTCCCGCCGGCGACTACGCCCGGGCAATTGGAGTTCAGCGCGATTGACGTCGGCCAGGGAGATAGTTCCTTCCTCTCTTTGCCCTCCGGACCGTTGATTCTGGTGGACGCCGGCGGAACCTCCGGGTTCGGTCGAAGAAACGGCGGCCTCGATCCTGGCGAGGAGGTCGTCTCGCCCTATCTCTGGAGCCGATCGATCCGCCGGCTCGATGCCGTCGTCGTCTCGCACGCTCACGAGGACCACATCGGCGGCATGGAAGCCGTGGTTCGGAACTTCCGGCCCCGTGAGCTTTGGGCCGGCGCCCTCCCGGAAGTCCCCGCCTGGCGGCAACTGCGGGATGTCGCAAATCGGCAGGGCGTCGCCATCCGGCAGTTGTCCGCCGGCCAGCGGTTCCCGTACGGCGGCGCCCTCGTCGAGGTCATGGCGCCGCTCGAAGGTCGGACGCCGGCCGAAGCGCCAAGCGATCTGGATTCGCTCGTCCTTCGGATCTCGTTCGGCAACTGCTCCGTTCTACTGACCGGCGACCTCGAGCGTCGTGTGGAGTCCGTGCTCCTTGAATCGGACCGGGTGAAACCGGCCGGAATCCTGAAGGTGGCGCATCACGGAAGCCGGAGGACGACCAGCGAGGAATTCCTGCGCGCCGTCCGGCCGGTGTTCGCAGTGATCTCGGCCGGCGCGGACAATTCCTACGGGCATCCGCATCCGGAGGTTCTGCGCCGGATCGAAGAGGCTCGCGCCACGGCGCTTCGGACCGATGTGTTCGGACTGGTGTCACTCAGGTCCGACGGACGGCGCTTCGAACTGACAACCTGGAACGGGATGGAGAGGGAGAGCGGTTTACTCCGGCCGTTCTGATGCCTTTTCGGCCAGCTCGGCCGCTTCCGGGCCCCCTGCCTGGGATTCCGCGATGAGCCGCCGGGCTTCGTCGGCGCGTGCGCTTGGCACCCGCACCTCGAACGGAAGGCTCGGCATTGCCTGGAACCCGACCAACACCGACGGGATGCCACCAGCCTCGAGGATCCCCTGGATCGCCATTGCCTCCATCTCGGCGTTATGGGCATCGGAAGTGAACAGAGTGACCAGGTCCATGTCGTGAGAGGCGTCGCCATGCGGCGCCGTTTCCTCACCCTGCACAGCGATGATCGCTTCCGCGCGGGCGCCTTCGGTCGCTGGAACCCTGACCTCCCACGTCCCAAACGGGACGCCCGGAGTGTCCGCATCGGCGAGTGCCGCTCGGATTCCTTGATTCCGGAGAAGCTCACAAGCCGCCGACGCCTCTTCCTCAGCCGTGTGCTCGGCCGACCGGAACACCGTCACCCAATCCAAATCGCTCACAGGCTGCACCATGCCTTGAGCATAACGCACTAGCGGAGGCGCGACAGTTCCTTCCGCGGTTCGAATCCGCAATTTCCGCTCGGCACGTGGGTGCGTCGGATACAATAGGAGCGAAGGGAGTCCGAGCCGTGGCAGACGACAACAACAGCAAGGCCGTGTGGTTTTTGGTGGGCGCCGCCGTGGGCGGTGCCATCGCGCTCCTCTTCGCGCCGAAATCGGGACGTGACACGCGAAGGTACATCGTCAAGAAGACCGAGGAAAGCCGCGATGCTCTCGCGGATGCCGGCAAGGAACTCCTCGATCGCGGCCGTGAGTACTACGAGAAGGGCCGCAAGATCGCCGAAGAGGCGGGTGAGGTCTTCGAGCGCGGCCGCAAACTGGTGAAGGGCTGACCGCGGGCCGGGCGCGGGTTATCTCGTTCCCGTCACAGCCATGAGTAGTCCAGAGTCAGCAACCCTGTCCGGACTGTCGGCGTTCCACAATGAACCGTACACGGATTTCCGAGACTCTTCGAATCGCCAGGCGATCGAGCAGACGCTCCGCGACGTTCGCAGCCGTTTCGGCCGGGAGTATGAACTGCTGCTCGCCGGCGCCCGCCTGAAGACCGAAGAAAAGTTTCAGTCCCGAAATCCTTCCCGGCCGGCGGAGATTGTTGGCATCCA
>JAEHDI010000201.1 GCA_016880505.1 Bryobacterales bacterium
GCTGGTCAGGTTCAGCGGCCCGTCGTAATACTGCCTCACCAGGGCCAGCGTTGCCGGCTCGATCTGTGGCGGGTTCGCCGTCAGCGTCGCATTGGCTGCGTCGAAGTCCATGCCCCGCGATCCGCGGTTCTTCGGGTCGCTCCAGGGCAGTTCGTACTCATAGCGAAGTCCGAGCGTCACGGTCAGCTTGCTGGTTACCCTCCAGTCGTCGTTGACGTAGAAGGACCAGAAACGGCTTTCCGGAGTGCTGAGGACCGTCTGGTGAATCAGGCTGCCGGTACCCCAGCCATCGTAGTAGTCGCCTGGATCACCCAGAGCGCCGAGAAGGAAACTGGCGTATCCGTTCCCGGAAAGTCCCGTGTTGGGGTTGAGATAAGTATCCGAGGTGGAAGCCGCCGTGGGATTAAAGCCCGAGTTGTACATCACCAGCGACTTGCCGTACTGATACCTGTATTCGGCGCCTCCCTTCACAAAGTGCGACTTGAACGAATGCAACACTTTGGCGTGAATGGACTTGCCTTCCGGGTGCGAGTACCAGTACCCGCCGGCGTCGCCGAAACTCACCAGATCGTCCCACATGGAACGGGAAATCTGGATTCGCGGCGGTCGCTGGGGGTTCGCCATGCCAGGAATTTCGACCGCCTTAAGGAGCGTATCCTGCCCGGCATAGAGATCCTGCCAGTCGAAGCCCGGCACCGAGATGGGCGGCAGCGCCTCGTCAACCAACGAGTGCCACTCGCCGCGGATATCGATAACGGTTTTGGGGCTCAGCGTGTAGGTCATGTTCCCGGAGAACTGATAGGCCTCGTTGCCCTCGCCCTGGAGCTGGTTCAGGTAGAGCGTTGAGCCGGTTGGATTGGCACTTCCGGCCGTCTCGATGAAACGGCCGAAGCGTCCGTTCAGGCGGATCCTGTCTGAAAGATAGTAATCAACGCGGTCGCTGACGTTGAAGTACTTGAGTTTTTGCGGTGCGGCAGCCGCGTAATTATTCCGGCCTGTCGGATCGTCAGGGGGCCGGTTCGGCGCCCAGTTTAGGTTCGTGAGGAGCTTCACCGCGACCGGATCCTGTTGTGCCACAGGGATGCTCGCGTTCGTGAACGGAGTTCGGGTAATGTTCCCGCTCGAATCCACCTTGGTGGTGAACGGGTCGTAGATCACGAGAGGGTCGCCGTTGGCCAACTTGCTCTGCGAAAAGTCGCCGGTAATCTCAGCGGCGGTTGGCAAGCTCGCGGTGATCCCCGAGGGGGCCGAAACCTTCCACTGCTCGAAGCTGAAGTAGTTGAACAGCTTGTTCTTGAGGATCGGGTTTCCCACGTCAAAGCCGTACGTATGCTGCCGCGCCAGATTGATCGTGCGGTAGTGCCGGTCGTCGAGTGCGTTCGCCCACGGGTAGCGGCCCAGATACCAGGCGTCTCCGTGGTATTCATTCGTTCCGGACTTCAGAGCGATGCTTACGATGCCGCCCGAGCTGTTGCCGAACTCGGCATCGACTGCATTTTGTTGAATGTTCACTTCCCCCACGGACGCCGTATTGGGGACGAAGGTGCCTTTCAATCCGAGGGTAACCGGCGAGCCGTCCACCTGGAGGTCGTTGCTGAACTCCTGGCCTCCGGCAATTCTCAGCCCGTTGGAGCCCCAGGCTCTGAAGGGCAGATTTGAGCCTCCTTCGAGGTACTCGACGCTTGGATCGATGGTGGCCAGAAGGAAAGGGTTGCGTCCAAAGTTCGGGATGTCGTTGACCAAGTTGGTATCGAGCGTGATCTGCGCCTTAACGGTGTTGAATTCCACTTGACCGACTCTCTCGGCAACGGTGACACTCTCTTTCGTATCGCCGACTTTGAGAGTCGAGTCGACCGTGACGTCGCCCCGGGACTGGACCAAGACATCCGAGTGGACCGACTTGTTGAAGCCGGTCGCTTCGATTTCGACGGTATAGGTTCCGGGTTGCACCAGGTCGAACAGATAGTGGCCGGTCCCATCCGTCGTGCGCTTCTCCCTCACGCCCGTACCTGTGTTCGTGAGGGTGACGGTCGCGCCGGCGATCCTCGCCGACGTCGGATCCGTTACCACTCCCTGTACCCTGGCGCGGTATTCCTGAGCTCCGGCATTGAGCTGAAGTATTAGAACAAGCGCCAACAATAGAGCTGCGGTGCAATAAAACCGATGTCTTCTCAAATCGATTCCTCACAATCTCCAGCTCGGCAAGACGGTTTCACACAGCAACCGATACCTGATAGAGCTGGCCATTTTCTCTTGGAGACTTAGCAAATGTATACCAGGCCCCCCCCCGCGTCAAGCCCCACTTGGCTCTTCCCTGATCCGTCCGTAGGGGAAATCGGAGTGAAGGTTCAAGACAGTAGTTGCGGCCTTGGGAGGCAACGCGGCGGGTTCACCCGTTGGGTGCTGGATTGCATACTGAGAGACGATGA
>JAEHDI010000202.1 GCA_016880505.1 Bryobacterales bacterium
TCGCGCAGCGCTCGGACTTGGTCATGGAACACGGCCGCGTGCCAGCCTCGCGGGAAGAATGAGGAATCGGTGCCGAACAGGAGACGTTGTGGCCCTGCAACGTCTAAAGCCCGGCGAAATACGTCCGCCAGACGGATCTCCGGAGCGAGGTAGCGGACCCAACTGTTGCTGCTGGAAGTGTCCAGGTAGACATTCGGACAGAGGTCGCAGACCATGAGCGCTTCCCGGAGATAGCCAGCCCCGAAGTGAGGGATGACGAAGCTCAACTTCGGGTAGCGGAGGGCGACGGTGTGGAGATCGACGGGATTCGAGAACCGGAGATCGTACGCGGACTTCAATCCGAGCCGCCGGCGCACGCCTACCGTCAGCACGCCGCAGTGGACAAACACCAGCGTGCCCGGACGCGCCGCTGCCTTTTCGAGAATCGCCTCAACCCGCTCATCCTGTATGGAGTAGCGGTGCATGGCCGGAAAGAGACAGACGCATCGCAGGTGGCCGCCCGAGAGCGCTCGCTCGACCCGCTCCGGAGCCTCCGGCTCGCAAGGGTTCACAAGGAAATATCCGTGGAAGCGCTCCGGGAAAGCGGCCACGGCGGAGGCAACAGAGTCTTCGTCGCCGGGCAAGCTGGCGATCAGTGCCGCGCGCAACACGCCGTGACGATCGAGTTCCGCGGCCCAACGCCCGGCAAGGGCGGCGTCGTCCCGCGGCGGCATTTCCCAGCCTAACTTGGAACCGATCGTCTCGACGGTGGCGTGCTCGTTCGTTTGAGCCGCAAGGAGCGTGAAAAAGCGATACGAAAAGAAGTGGATGTGAGCGTCAGAAACGTCGATGTCGCCCCAGGGCGTGTTCATACAATTGGGTCAACGCTCGCCTTGCTCCGGTTTCGGAAACCGCGTCAAGCCGGCGGCGAGCGCCGTTTGGGTCAGGCCGGCGACGTTGTTAACACCCAGCTTCTTCATCATGCTCTTCCGATAGCTGCGGACAGTTTGCAGACCAAGGTCGAGGAGCATCGCAATTTCCTTGCTCGTCCTGCCCTCGGCGACGAGCCTCATGACCTGGAGCTCACGGGGCGTCAGGCCCTCCAGTACCGACGGTGTGGCTTTCGCATCCGGTTCGCCGCGTTGGATGCGGCTCAACAGCCGGTCTGAAACCTGAGGGCTCAGATAGGAGCCTCCCTTGGCAACAGTCCGCAAAGCGTCAAGCAGATCGCTGTCGGACGCCTTCTTCAGGACAAACGCGCGGGCGCCCGAGCGAATCGCGCTAATCACTGAATGCTCGTCGTCGTACATCGACAGAATGATGACTTTTGTGTCCGGTAAGTAGCGAAGGATTTCCGCAGTGGCCTCAATGCCGTTAACCCCTGGAAGGCCGATGTCCATAAGAATGACGTCCGGGCGGGTTTTCCTGGCGACCTGGACAGCGTCGGTTCCGTTTTCGGCCTCTCCGACGACTTCGAATTCACCACCAGTATGCTCGAGGATCGCCTTGATCCCATCGCGCATGATCTTGTGGTCGTCGACGAGCAGGATCTGGAAGGGCATGTCACTTCTCCGCCGGCAAACACCGGCCGGCGAGCCTCACGGTTTCTTGGCCGCCCCCGCGGCCTCCCGTCGCGAACGTGACGACGGATACACTGCTCTCACAATCGTACCCTTTCCAGGCTCGCTCGTGACGGAGAAATCGATATCCGCCTGGCTGGCATAGTACTGCATCATGAGCAGACCGAGGCCCGGAACTTTGCCTTTGAGCTCTTCAATGCGGAAGCCGATACCCTGGTCCCGCACTTCGAGTACGGTTGTTCTGGAAACGGGCTTGATCATCACCTCAATCAGCGAGGCCTCGGAATGATGGACCGCATTCTCAATTGCCTGGTGGGCGATTTTATAGAGGGCGCTGGCGACGTCGGGCGGGAGGAGCTCCGCGAGGTCCACCATCAGCCGCAGTGTGCCGGAGTATCTCTTTCGGTAGCGGCCGATCAGCCGCTCGAGAGCGAACTGGAGGCCGGCCTTCTCAACGATGGCCGGATTCAGTTCGTAGCTTAGTTCCCGTACAAGGGAAATGGCGCGCTCCAGCAGTTTCTGGATCTCGGCGGTGCGGGCGGAGATTTCCGGAACCCGGTCCTGTAAGTCCATGCGAAGCACGTCGAGCTGGAGACCGACGGCGCTCATAACCTGGCTCACTTCGTCGTGCAAAACACGGGAGACGCGCGCCCATTCCTGTTCCTGGGCGTTCATCAGAGTGACCACCAACCGGGCTAGGGACTGTTCGTATACCGGCATGGAATCGTGTGTTAATTCCGCTAATGATGACCGATTTTCATCCTCGCCGCAAGGTAAATTGACACGGTCGGTGAACCGGGACAGCGGAATTTTACCCCTGGACGCAGTGTTGCTCCCACCGCGTCAATGCTGCTTACGCCGGAAAACGCGGTAGGCGGCGGCAATCACATCGCGTGCGACGAGGCCGTATTTGTCAAGTAGTTGATCCGGCGGCCCGGATTCGGCGTACGTGTTTTGGATGCCGACGAATTCCATCGGGCACGGCTGCGTCTCTACGACGGCCTGGGCGACACGCACGCCGAGTCCGCTGTCAACGAGGTGCTCCTCGGCGACAACGATCGCCCCCGTCTCAGAGGCGGCGCGGCGTATGGCTTCGACGTCGAGCGGCTTGATGGTGTGGATGTCGACGACTCGCGCCGAGATCCCCTCCGTCTCCAGATGTTCCTGGGCTCGAATCGCCTCGGCCACCATCAACCCGGTGGCGATGATGGTCAAGTCGGATCCGTTAATGAGCTCGACGGCCTTTCCGATTTCGAACGGCTGGCCGGGCTGGTAGACGACAGGTACCTTAGGCCGTCCCGCGCGGATGTATACGGGGCCGAAATGGGCCGCGGCCTGCCGGACGAGTGCGGCCATGGCGACCTCGTCCGCCGGGGAAAGAACGGTGAACCCCGGCAGCGAGCAGGCTAGACTCAGGTCCTCGACGCTCATTTGGGAGGGGCCGTCCTCACCGATCGAGATGCCGCTGTGCGTGCCGACAATCTTCACGTTGAAGTTGGGGTACGCGACAACGACCCGCATCTGCTCGAATCCTTTGTTCACCACGAAACAGGCGAAACTCGCCGCGAACGGGATCTTGCCCGCCGCCGCCAGGCCGGCGGAGATGCCGACCATGTTCGATTCGGCGATGCCGCAAGAGAAGAATCGGTCCGGAAACTCCTTCGCGAAAAAGTGGGTCATGGTGGACTTGGAGAGGTCCGCGTCCACTGCCACGACGTCCTTGTTCTCGCGTCCGAGCGCCACCAGAGCCTTGCCGAAGGCCTCCCGGGTGGCCATGCCCATCTTCAGTTCGAACTTCGTTCTGGTGGCCATTATTGCAGCTCCTTCAGCGCCACTTGCACTTCGTCTGGCGTCGGCGCGACTCCGTGGAACTTCGGATTGTTCTCCATGAAAGAGACACCTTTGCCCTTAACGGTGTGGGCGATGATCGCGACTGGCTTGCCTTTGATAGCTTCGGCCTCCGCGAAAGCCGCCTGTAGCGCGGGAATATTGTGTCCGTCAAGCTCGATCACATGCCAGCCGAACGACTGCCATTTGGGGACGAGCGGCTCGACTTCCATGATGTCCTTGACCCAGCCGTCGAGCTGGATCCTGTTGTAGTCCACGATCGCCACCACATTATCGACTTTGTGATAGGCGCCGAACATGGCCGTTTCCCAAATCTGCCCCTCCTGGATTTCACCGTCTCCCAGGACCACGTAGGTCCGCCACGGCTTACCGTCCAGGCGGGCTGCGCAGCCCATACCGAGGGCTAGTGAGAGACCCTGGCCGAGAGAGCCGGTCGAGGCTTCGAGGGCCGGGATGAACCGCTTGTCTGGATGTCCCTGATAGGGCGAGCCCAGCTTACGAAGCGTTTTTAACTGGTCGACCGGGGTGTAGCCGCATTCGGCCATGACGGCATACAGCACGGGGCAGCCGTGGCCCTTGGAAAGGATAAAACGATCACGGTCAGGCCATTGCGGATTGGCGGGATCGTGCTTCATGATGTCGAAAAAGAGCGTGACAAGAATCTCGACGGCGGACAATGATCCGCCAGGGTGTCCGGACTTCGCGGCGCCGGTCATCTCGATGATGTGACGGCGGACGCGCTTGCACATTTCCTGCAGTTCTTCCAGGTTTTTCTTGAGTTTCATGGTTCCCACTACAAGCTTTCAATGTAACATAGGGGGCGGAGGCGACCATGGCCGTTGAAATTCGAAAAATCGAGTACTATTATGCGATCGTTCCCGACAAACCGGGCGAGGGAGCCCGGATCCTCTCAGCCCTCCACCAGGCCGGCATCAACCTGATCGGCTTCTCCGGATTTCCCGCTGGCGCGCGGAAAGCACAGCTCGATTTCCTGCCCGAGGACAGTGCGGCATTCGCCAAGGCCGCCCGCAACGCCGGCTTGAAACTGAGCAAGAAGAAGGCCGGACTGCTGATCCAGGGGGAGGACCAGCCGGGAGCCGGTGCCGAGATTTTCGGCAAGCTGGCCGCCGCCGGGGTCAACGTCACCTCGCTGCAGGCCGTTTCCGCGGGCGCCGGCCGTTTCGGCGGCATGCTCTGGGTCAAAGCGGCCGACATGCGGAAAGCCGTCAAGGCCCTCGGCGCGGCATAAGAGCCGGAACCGTCAGAGCAGCCTGGCGGCGTCTTTGGCGAAATACGTCAGGATGATATCGGCGCCGGCGCGGCGGATCGAGGTCAGGGTCTCCATGATCGCGCGTTCCCGGTCGAGCCAGCCGTTGCGGGCGGCGGCGACGATCATGCTGAACTCGCCGCTCACCTGGTAGGCGGCGACAGGGACGGGGAAGCGGTCCCGGGCCTGGCGGATCAGGTCGAGGTACGGCATGGCCGGCTTGACCATGATCATGTCGGCGCCCTCCTCGAGGTCGAGTTCGATCTCGCGCATGGCTTCGCGTCCGTTTGCCGGATCCATCTGGTAGCTGCGGCGGTCTCCAAATTGAGGCGCCGACTCGGCCGCTTCGCGAAACGGTCCGTAGAATACCGACGCGAACTTCGCCGCGTAAGCGAGGATGGGAACGCCAGGGAAGCCGCTCGCATCGAGCGTCCGGCGGATGGCGGCCACGCGGCCGTCCATCATGTCCGAGGGAGCGACGATGTCGGCGCCGGCACGGGCATGAGAGACGGCGGAGGCGGCCAGCCACTCGAGAGTGGCGTCGTTGTCCACATCGCCGTTCACGATCTTCCCGCAGTGCCCGTGGCTCGTGTACTCGCAGTTGCAGACGTCCGTCAGCACCAGCAGCCCCGGTACATCGCGCTTGATGGCGCGAACAGCCCGTTGGACGATGCCGTCCTCCGCATAGGCGCCCGAGGCGGTCTCATCCTTGGTCTCAGGGATGCCGAACAGAATTACGCCGCCAATGCCGAGCGAACGGATCTCCGCGCACTCCTTGACCATCTCGTCCACGGACATCTGGTAGTTGCCGGGCATGGCGCCGATCTCGCGCCGCACGCCCTCGCCTGGACAGGCGAACAGCGGGAGGATAAACTGCGACGGTGTCAGCCGGGTTTCCCGCACCAGATCCCGAAGCGACGCGGTAGCGCGGAGCCGGCGCATGCGATGAACGGGGAATGCCATATCCACGGATTGTAGCGCGGCGCAGTCATGGGGGCCTGCTACGATAAGCGGTGACCATGGGCAGGCCGAAAGACGCCAGCGCGGTGGCGCGCCGCTACCTGGTGCGCGGGCGGGTGCAGGGGGTAGGTTACCGGTACTTCGTCGAGCGTGCCGCCTATGAGCTCGGGGTGACTGGTTATGCGCGAAACCTCGAAGACGGGCGTGTCGAGGTCTACGCCGTGGGTCCGCCGGACCGCCTTTCCGCGCTTGCGGGTTTCCTGTGGAAGGGCCCGCACCTTTCAAACGTCCGGGGCGTCGAAGAACTGGATGCGCCGCTCCAGAAATACGCCGGATTTCACATCGAGTAACCCCGGCATCGTGAGCGCCGGATGCTACAATACTTTGTTCCCGCGAACGATCAGACCGATGAACAACGACCAACTAAAGAAACTCATTCGGGAGGTGCCCGACTTCCCGAAACCGGGCATTCTCTTCTATGACATCACGACACTGCTGAAGGACGCTTCCGGCCTCAAGGCCGTCATCGACGAGTTTGGCAAGCGGTACCATGGCCGCAGTGTGGACGTCGTCCTCGGAATTGAAGCACGGGGATTCATCTTCGCGCCGGCGGTGGCATACGCGCTCGGCGTGGGCTTCGTCCCCGTGCGGAAGCCGAAAAAACTGCCGGCAGAGACGGTCCGCGAGGAGTACCAGCTCGAGTACGGCACCGACAGTCTGGAGATTCATAGGGACGCCATCCAGCCCGGCCAGCGGGTGCTGATCGTCGACGATGTCCTGGCCACCGGAGGGACTGCGGCCGCGGTGACCCGGCTGATCGAGAAACTCGGTGGCAAAGTGGCCGGACTCGGCTTTGTGCTGGAACTGGACTTCCTGCACGGCCGCGACAAAGTTGCTGGGTACGAGTTGTTCTCCCTGCTGCACTACGAAAAATGAACACGGGGCCGCGCCACGCCCGCGTTGAAGCACTCGCCAAGATCAACCTTGCACTCAACGTCCTGCACAAGCGGACCGACGGCTACCACGAACTCCGGACGGTCTTCCAGACCATCTCGCTCGGGGACACTCTCGAGATCGAGTTCACCCCGTCGCGGCGCACGAGAATCGAGCTGGTTTCGAGGGTCGACATCCCGGACAACCTGGTCGCCCGCGCCGCGCGGTCGGTGATGGATGCGATCCGAGCGACCGGAACGGTACGCCTCCGGCTCGTGAAGCGGATCCCGATGGGCGCGGGTCTTGGGGGCGGGTCGAGCGATGCCGCCGCAGTGCTCCTGGCGCTTCCCGTGCTCGCCGGCGGCCGGATCCCTGCCGATCAACTGATAGGGCTTGCCGCCGGTCTCGGCAGCGACGTGCCGTTCTTTCTCGTTGGCGGCACCGCAGCCGGCATCGGACGGGGCACGGAAGTCTACCCGCTCCCGGACCATCCTGCGTTCCCGGGCATGTTGGTCGCGCCTCCCAT
This sequence comes from Bryobacterales bacterium, assembly GCA_016880505.1. Lineage (GTDB taxonomy): Bacteria > Acidobacteriota > Terriglobia > Bryobacterales > Bryobacteraceae > JAEHDI01. The sequence goes on from JAEHDI010000202.1 coordinate 7,094, forward strand.
CCACGTATCGACGGCGGAGGCGTACCGTGGGCTCGGCCGAAAATTGACATCAGTTGTTCCGCCCAATATCATGAATAATTTCCAGTCCTTTGCTTGGTCCGGAGGGCTGGGGGAGCCGGGGAAGGGCACGCCGGCGTCTCCGGGAAACGATTTCGAGGAGTCAGTTTTCCGCCTGCACCCACGACTGAAATCGCTGAAGGCGAGACTGTCGCGAATCGGGGCGGCGCCGGTAATGATGACCGGCAGCGGTTCGGCGCTATTCGGGCTCTTCCGCGGCCGGAACGATTTGGAGAAAGCCCTTCCGCTATTCCAAGAGGAGACAGTGTTTCGGTTCAGCTTGGTGACCCGCGCGCGCTATAGGCGTGCCTGGATGCGCCGGCTTGCCGCTCACATTGAAGGGGAGATATGGCCGCCGCAAAGCCGGTACTTAAAAACAAAGACGACCGGTTGAAAGTTTTCACGGGGAACGCGAACCCCTCGCTTGCCGCTGAACTGTGCGCCTGCCTGGGCTGCACGGTGGGTTCAGCGCTGGTGAAACCGTTTTCCGATGGCGAAATGTACGTCCAGATCCAGGAGAACGTGCGCGGCGCGGACGTCTTTGTAGTGCAACCGACTTGCACTCCCGTCGAACAGCACCTGTTCGAGCTATTGCTGATGCTGGACGCCTTGAAGCGGGCCTCAGCAGACCGCATCACCGCAGTGTTACCCTATTATGGGTACGCCAGACAGGACCGCAAAGACAAACCCCGGGTTCCGATTTCCGCGAAACTCATCGCCAGTCTTCTGGAGCGGGCAGGGGCCGATCGGATACTAGCTCTCGACCTTCACGCTGCGCAGATCCAGGGTTTCTTCGATGTCCCGGTCGATCATCTGTTTGCGACGCCGGTGATGATCGACTACTTTAAGTCCCTGGGGATCGGGAATCTGACGGTTGTTTCCCCCGACGCAGGGGGTGTCGAGCGGGCGCGGGCGTTTGCCAAACGGCTCAAGGCGCCGTTGGCGATCATCGACAAACGCCGCGAGCAGATGAATGTGGCGGAAGTGATGCACATCATCGGCCGGGTTAGGGGGCGGAACTGCCTGATCGTCGACGATCTGATCGACACGGCGGGAACGCTGGTGAACGCAGCGGCGGCCATGCTGGATCACGGCGCGTTGAGCGTGACGGCATGTGCGACCCACGCGGTGCTGTCCGGTCCAGCGGTGGACCGGATCGAGGTTTCGGGCCTCAAGGAAGTGGTGCTGACAAACTCGATTCCGCTTCGGGAAGATGCGAAGCGGTGCAAGCGGATCCGGACGCTTTCCGTGGCGCGGTTGCTGGCGGAAGCGATTCGATCGATCCACGAAGAGACTTCGGTCAGCAAGTTGTTTGTCTGAGTTTGATACCGGGCCACGCAGCCCACGTCCATCGGACCTGCGACCCGGAAAAAGGAGTTTCGAATGAGGAAGGATATCACGGTTTCCGCGACCGTTCGTGATAGTCGCGGAAAGAATGAGGCGCGCCGTTTACGAGTGACTGGGATGGTTCCGGCAGTCGTGTATGGCGCTGGTCAGAAGCCGCTTTCACTGTCGGTTGATCCGAAGCAACTCTTGAAGATCCTCCACAGCAAGACCGGCCACAACACGATTTTCAACCTGACGGCTGGCGACGGCCCCTCGCCGGTGATGATCGTGGACTGGCAGTTCGAGCCGGTGAAGGGTACGCTGCTTCATGTCGATCTCAAGCGAATCGACTTGTCGAAGCGGCTCCGGGTTTCGGTGCCGGTGTACACGCAGGGGGAGCCGAAAGGCGTCAAGCAGCAGGGCGGCCTGTTGGAGATCGTTAACCGTGAGGTCGAGATCGAGTGCCTGCCGGACGATATTCCGGAGCACTTCACTGTCGACGTCACCGAGTTGCTCATCGGCCAGAACATCCGCGCGGCGGACGTGCCGATCGGCGAGTCGGTCAAGCTGCTCAGCCACGGTGACGCTGTAATCGCACACGTCGTTACGCTGCGGCATGAGGAGGAGAAGCCGGCGGAAGAGGCCCCGGCTGCCGAGGGAGCGGCTCCGGCGGAACCCGAGGTGATCAAGAAGGGCAAGAAGGAAGAAGAGGGTGAGGAGTAACCGGCCGGGCGCCGGGAGGAGCGGAAGCCGTGGAAGCCGATTCACGCGCTACTCCATTCCTTCTGGTCGGGTTGGGGAATCCGGGCGAGCGGTACGAGCAGACGCCGCATAACCTCGGGTTCCTCGTCATCGACCGGCTTGCGGAGCGCCATCGGATCCGCGTGAGCCGCAAAGAGGCCCGCTCGCTGACGGGTACGGGCACTGTGGAAGGGATCCCGGTCGTACTGGCCAAGCCGCAAACGTACATGAATCTTAGCGGCGGGGCGGTAGGGGCTTTGCTCGCGAAGCATGGCGCTCGGGCCGAAGATCTTGTGCTGGTTTATGATGACCTCGATCTCCCATGGACGGCGGTTCGGATACGTCCGAAGGGTTCGCCGGGAGGGCACCACGGGGTCGAATCGGTAATCCGGGCGGTGGGAACTTCGGAGTTCCCGCGGGTTCGCCTGGGGATCGCCGGCTATAAGGTCGGCGATGGTGCGGAGTTTGTGCTTTCGCCGTTTCGGCGGGGGCAGAAGGAAGAACTGGATGAGTTGCTGGATCACGCGGCTCAGGCGGTGACTTCCATCATTTCCGAGGGCGTCGGAATGGCCATGACGAGGTTCAATCGTCGCGCCCGAGGTAAACAGACTGAGGAAGAATGAGAATCTACGAAGAACTCTTTATTTTGAAGCCGGATGCGACCGAGGAAGAGATCGACCAGGTAGTCGAGCAACTCCGGCAGGTTATCACCGGCGGCGGCGGAGAAGTCGACAAGATCGACAAGTGGGGCCTGCGGAGGCTCGCCTATCGGGTCCACAAGTACAACGAAGGCTTCTATGTTCTGTTCCAATTCCGCGCCTCGCCGGAAGTCGTGCGGGAACTCGAGCGGCGGCTTCGCGTGACCGACCTTGCGGTGAAGTTCCTGACGGTCCGTATCGACGAGAAGTTGAAGCGGATCGAGAAGCGGAAGAAACAGCGCGAAAAGCGTGCGGCCAGAAAGCCCGCGGCGCCAGTGGCGGCGCCCCAACCGCCGGCGGCGGAAGAGATCATGGCTGAAGCCGGAGCGGCTGACGCCGGAACGGAGAGAGAGTAATGGCCGAAACCAAGGGACGACCGGTCAGTGCCTCGCAGAGGCCCACGGGCGGCGACAAGGCGATCGCCGTCGGCAGAAAGCAATACTTCCGGCGGAAGAAGGTCTGCCGATTTTGTGTCGACAAGATCGACGACATCGACTACAAGGACGTGAAGCTGCTCTCGGGATTTGTCTCCGAGCGCGGAAAGATCACCCCACGGCGGATATCCGGCGTGTGCACGCCGCACCAGCGGCGGCTGAGCGAGGCCGTCAAGCAGGCCCGCAACATCGCCCTGCTGCCGTTCACCACCCAGGTATAACAGGAACCTGGAGGCAGCGCGGGAGTCCCGGCCGGAACGGCGGCGCCGGGTTTCACACCCGGTAGCCGCGATAACCGGTGGCGCGGACGAATGCGCGGCCACGGAGGCGAAAGAGTCATGGAAGTCATTCTGAGAGAAGATATCGAGAAAATCGGGCATCGCGGCCAGGTTGTGCGAGTCGCCGACGGCTACGCCCGGAACTATCTCCTGCCGCGGCGGCTTGCGGTCCAGGCCACCGACGCGAACAAGACGATTGTGGAGCAGGAACGGCAGGCGCACCTGCGCCACGAGGCAAAAGAAAAGAGCGAGGCCGGGGACTTGGCCAAACTACTGGCCGGCGTGAAGATCACCATCTCGCAGAAAGCCGGCGAGCAGGAACAGCTTTTCGGATCGGTGACCTCTAAGGACATTGCA
>JAEHDI010000203.1 GCA_016880505.1 Bryobacterales bacterium
ACCGGGGCAGATGTGGTACTGGCTCGGGACGTTGGAGCAGAAGAGGGTTGAGTCGCTCCTGTCGCAGAACGCCAAGGCAGCCGCCCAGGAGCACATCGACTGGGCGGAGTTGGCCTACCGCCGATGCTTGGCGCTAAGGCACAGGTTGCCGGCGACCTACTTTATGCTGACGACACTGTACGCGACAGCGCAGCTTGGCGATCGAGCCTCCGCAGTAATCGATGAGGGATTACGAGTCAAGGCGCTCGACCGAGCTGCGCTGTTCCGCATAGCACGGGGCCAAGCGGAGTTGCACAACTGCGGCGGTGCCGAAATTGTCCTTAGCCGGGCGGACCAGGACCTAGGACAATACTCACCTCAATCGAAAGCCGTCCTTGCTGCTTGCGCGTCGCGCTGACCGGCGTGATTGCGGATTTTCCGGGCTAATCCGTTGCTTCCGGCACTCTTTCGTGCTCGCGGGCGTACTCCGGGGCCTTGCGCGTCCACCAGCGGACCATCTTTGCGCCGAAATCGTCGAGATAGGTGTAGACGACCGGCACGACGATCAGGGTCAGCAGCGTCGAGGTGATCAGCCCGCCGATCACGGCCCGGGCCATCGGCGCGCGGAACTCAGCGCCCGCGCCCAGCTCGAACGCCAGCGGCAGCATGCCGAAAATCCTCGCCATCGTGGTCATGATGATCGGGCGCAACCGCACCCGCGCCGCCTCGATCACGGCTTCGCGGCGAGACATGCCCGCACGTCTCTGTACATTGGCGAAGTCCACCACCAGGATGGCGTTCTTCGTCACCAGCCCCATCAGCAGGATGAGGCCGATCATCGACATCATGTTCAGGGTGTCGCCCACCAGGTACAGCATGCCGGCCACGCCGATCAGCGACAGCGGCAGCGACAGCATGATGGCCAGCGGCTGGAGGAAGCTCCGGAACTGCGACGCGAGGATCGCATAGATCAAGATCACCGCCAGTAGCAGCGACTGCAGGACATAGCCGAAGCTCTCGACCATGTCCTCGGCCTCGCCCGTGTAGTTGATGACGTATCCCGGCGGCAGGTTGAGATTCGCGGCCCGTGCCTTGATGTCGTTGACCACCTCGCCGAGGGACCGGCCCTGGGTGTTTGCATTGATGCGGATCTCCCGCATCAGGTCCCGCCGGCGGATGTTTGAAGGGGCCGCGCCGTTGTCGATCGACGCAACTTGCGCCAGCGGGACGAGCGCCCGGCCTGCGTGACCGGGCAGATCAAGCTGGAGCAGGTCGGAACTCCGGCTGCGCTGCGCCGGGTCTACGCGGAGACGCACATCGTAACTGTCGCCGTCCGGGTCCTCGAACTGGGAAACCACTTCGCCGGCGACGAGCCCGCGCACGGTCGTCGCCATCGTGCCGAGGTCAAGCCCGAGGTCCCCCGCCGCGTTGCGATTCACCAGAACACGGACTTCCGGCCGCTGCTCCTCCTCGCTGGTGTCGGCGTCGGCGGCGCCCGGAACCTGCCGGACCTCTTTCAGAAGGCGCTCGCTCAGCACGCTCAGCCGGGCCAGGTCGTCGCCGCGGAAGCTCAGTTGGATCGGCTTCGACTCGCCGGCGAACTCGTCGGCGTTCCCGACCGAAGTCCTGAGCCCGCGAAACCGCTTCAAACGCTCGCGAAGGCTGGCCATGATGACAAGAAAATGCGGCCGGGCGCGCCGATCATGGCCCAGTCTCACGTAAATGCTGCCTTCGTTGATCGAGCGGCCGCCGCTGCCGCCGATCGTCGTGTAGGTGTACTCGATTCCCGGGTTCTTGCGGATCTCCGCCACCAACTCCCGGGCGATCTCCTCGGAGCGCTCCAGGCTTACGCCGGGCCGCGCCTTGTAGTTCACCCGGAACTCGCCAGGGTCCGCTTCCGGCATGAAGGCCGAGCCGAGCTTTCCAAACAGGAAGAAGCTTGAGAAGACGGCCACTGTGCCGATCAGCATGATCGCCCAACGATGCGAAAGCGACCAGTCGAGCGAACTCGCCAGCACGCCCCGTAGCCGGTCCAACTGGTCGTTCAGTTTTCCGAGTCCACGGCCGAACCACGAGCGCGGAACGTTCGGGTCCGCAGCCGGATCGTACCAACGCGACGACAGCATGGGGTCGAGGGTGAAGCTCACGTACAGCGACACCAGCACGGCAAAGCCGACGGTAATGCCGAACTGGAAGAAAAATCGCCCGATGATCCCGCCCATGAAGGCCACCGGGACGAACACGGCAATGATGGTGAACGTCGTGGCCATCACCGCCAACCCGATCTCGGCGGTCGCCTCCCGCGCCGCGGTGAAGTGGTCGACGCCCTCGTGCATGTGGCGGACGATGTTCTCGCGGACGACGATCGCGTCGTCGATCAGCAGGCCGATGGCCAGCGACAGACCCATCAACGTCAGGATATTGAGCGTGAAGCCGAGCGCCGCCATGATGATAAAGGTACTGATCACCGACACCGGCAGCGCCAGGCCGGTAATCACGGTGCTCCGCCAGCTATTGAGGAACAGAAAGACGATCAGCACGGTCAGCAGACCGCCCAAAACCAGAGTTACCTGCACGTCCTCGACAGAGTCGCGGATGAAGATGGACCGGTCCACCACACTGCGCAGCCGGATCTGTGGCGGAAGCTCCGCGTTCAACCTTGCCACTGCCTGCTCGACGCCGTCAGCCACCTCGACGGTGTTCGCGCCGGACTGCTTGACGATGTCGAGAGACAGGCCTGAGCGTTCATCCATCAGCGACGCGCTCCGGCGCTCCTCGATGCCGTCCACCACTCGCGCGACCTCGGGGAGATAGATCGGCCGGCCGTTCCGCACCGCGACGATCAGGTTGCGGAACCCGTCCACTGACTTGAACTTCCCGGCCACGCGCACCAGAGGCTCGCGCTTTCCTTCCTCGAGTTTTCCGGCGGGCAGGTCCACGTTCTCTCTTTGCAGGGCGCCGGCGACTTCGGCGTACGTGAGCCCGAACGCCTTGAGCTTTTCGCGGTCGGCCAGGACCTGGATCTCGCGGCGCGCCAGTCCCACCAGGGTCACCTGTCCGACGCCCGGGATGTTTTCCAGCCGCTTCTTGATGACCTTCTCGGCCAGTGACGAGAGGGCTTTAATATCCGCCGTCTCGCTCTCCACCGCCACCGAGACGATCGGCATCGCGTTGAAGTCGATGCGCTGGATGACCGGCTCTTCCATGTCCTTCGGGAAGTCGGCGCGGATGGCGTTGATCTTGGCTTGCGCATCCTGCTGCGCCGTGTGGATGTTCGTGCCGAGGCGGAATTCGATGACGATCGCCGACAGGCCTTCCGTGGTCGTCGATGAGATATGGCGCACGCCCGGAATCGTGTTGACGGCTTCCTCGATGCGTTTGGTGACTTCGCGTTCGACCGTTTCGGGCGATGCGCCAGGATACAGGGTCTGGACGGTCAGCACGGGGATCTCGACGTCGGGGAAAAGATCCACCGCGAGTTCCCTGTACGAGTAGATTCCCAGCGTCATCAGCGACACGGCGAGCATCGTCGCCAGCACCGGTTGCTTGATCGACAGGTCGCTCAGAAACATACGCGCCTACTTTCCTGCCTGAACAGGCACTCCGTCCGCCAGTTCAATGCTCTGTTCCGCGATCAGCAGATCTCCGGGTTTCAATCCTTCGACGATCTCCAGCCTGCTGTCGGTTTCGCGGCCGATCCGCACTGGCCGGCGGATCGCCTTGCCGTTCTCTACAACATAAACAAAAGACGATTTTGCCGACCGGTCGTCCCGGTAGACGGATGCGGCCGGCACGAGGATCGCCTGCGCGACGACGCCAGTCAGGATTTCACCCGTTGCGAACATTCCTGCCTTTAGACGGCCGCCGCGGTTGTCGGCACGGATGCTGACCGTGGCGGAACGAGTCTGCGCGTCCACCGCAGGGTTGATTTCCAGCACGCGGCCCTCGAACGTCTCGCCTAAATATGCGTTCACTACGAACGTGGTCCGCTGTCCCGTCCTGATCGGTGCGAGATCGGCCGTGGGCACCGGACTCCGCAGCTCCAGCCGGCTGTTATTCACGATCGTGAACACCGCCGTCGTAGGTTCGACGTAGGCGCCTGGGTTTATGTGCTTGCGCTGGATCTCGCCGGCCACTGGAGCGTGAATCACCGTGTCCGCCATACGCTTCTTGGCCACCGCCAGCGTTGCCTGGGCCTCGGCGAGTTGTGCCTCCGCCACCGCGATCTGCGCCTGTGCGTCCTTTTCCGCGAGCTCTGCCGCTTTGAAGTCTTTGTCCGTGATACCGCCGGACTTGATCAGGTTGCGCGCTCGTTCCAGCTCCGACTGGCTGTGTGCGCCTAGAACCCGCGCGCGATCGGCCGCCGCCTCCGCCACCTTCACCGCGGATTCGGCCTGAAGAATGGCAAGCCTGTAGTTTTCGTCATTGACCCAGATGACCGCTTCACCCGCCGCGACGCGATCGCCCTCCTCTTTCGGGAAGCGCAGCACGCGGCCGGTCGTTTCCGCCTTCACGTCAACGAGCGACGTTGAAACCAGCGTTCCGGTCACGGCCACGGAGGCGGAGAACGCCTCCGTCCTGACCTCGACAACGGCCGCCCGCACCGGGGACGGCTCCTTCGCCTTTACCGAGGACACTGCCTGCTTTCCCTGACATCCCGAGAGAAGGAGAACGGTGACCGCCGACACGGCCAACCAGATCCGCTTGCCGTTTGCTCTATCCCTTTCGGTTCTTGCCTTGCTGCTCATGTTCTCACTCCCACGGATTTGCGCCGATCGTCCACTTCAGGCTCGCTCGGGCCACGGAGTAATCTCGAAGCCCACGTAGCAAGTTCATCCGCGCCAGTGTCAGCGCGTTCTGCGCTTCCAGCACGTCCAATGTAGTTGCGGCGCCGTACTTGTAGTTGTCTTCCATCATCGACACCACGCGCTCGGCCTGGTTTTGGTTCGCCCGCGCCGCGGTGATGGTCTCGCGCGCGGCGGTGATCTCGTCGAGGCCCTGTTGCAGGCCAAGCCGGATCTGCTGCTCAACTTTCTCCCGCTCCAGGTGCGCTGCTCGCTGGTTGGCGGTCGCCTGCCACACGAGGCCGCTTCGTTTGAAGCCGTCGAAGACCGGACAGGTGAAATTCACGCCGGCCGTCCAGCGGGCATACGTGGGATCGGCGAGGTTCTCGGGCAGCCGGGACATGATCCCGTAGTTGGCGTTGAAATCCAGCCGCAGCCTGTTTTCGGCTTTCGCGAGGTCAAGTTGGGCGGCCGCGCTGCGCTCACTGATCCGCAAGCGCACCAGTTCGGGCCTCCTTCGGAACGCCTCGGTCGTCAGTGCGTCGAGATCGGTCTGCTCCCATCGCTGCTCCTGGAAGTCCCCTCGAACGCGCGTGGGGAATTCGATCGGCCGGACCAGATAGAAGTTGACCAGCGCCCGTGCCTGGCGAATCCCGTTTTCCGCACGCACGAGTTCGGGCGTCACGTTCGCTACCGCGACCTCCGACCGCAGTACGTCCACCTCCGTTGCCACGCCGTTGCGATATCGCGTCCGTGCGATCTCGAGCTGCCGCCTCCTCTGTTCCTGTGTTTCGGCGACGAGGTCGCGGAGCCGTTCCGCCGTCATGAGGTCGTACGCCGCCTTCACCACTGAGATCGCGAGATCCTGCTGCGCGCGGTCGATGTCGCTCGAGGCGCCCTCGGCTTCAATGGACGCCAGCCGCAACGCCGTTCCGACCTTGCCGGCCGTGTAGAGCGGTTGCTTCACGGTGAGGCCGTAGTCGAATAGGTTCACCGGAGTGGGTACCAGCGCCTTGCGCAGTTCCTCGGGAAATTTGTCGAGACCGGAAGCGTTGAGCAGGCTCGGATCGCGCCAGCGGGTGTAGTTCGAGTTGATGTTCACTTCCGGAAGGGCCTGCGCGCGCACCTCGCGGATGCGGCCCTTCAGGACGTCGGCGGCAGCCCTCGCCTTGCCGACCTCCGGATAACGGTCGAGCGCGATCCGCACCGCTTCTTCGATCGTCAGTTCGCTCTTCTCTTCGGCAGCGCTCTCCGCCCACGCCGGGGCAAGTAGAGCGGACAGTAAACACGGTAAGACCAAGTGCCGCATATAAAGTGTGTCCAATAGCTTTTACCGCTCGCTAGCGTTGCCGCAGCCCCGGAGCATTAGGTTGACAATGCGCTTCGCCAGCGTCCTGTCCAGATCGGGCTCGCCCACAAGGAGGTAGCCCATGGTGTAAATCATATGAATACCGAGAAGCGCCTCGGCAATTTCGCGTGGCTTCCCCTTCAGTTCCCGGTTGTGGACGCCTTCGCTGGCGATACCCTCGATCAGCCGCAGCCACGCCATTCCCATTTCGATGTAGTTGACCGTCGGGGTTTCCTCTCGCGGAGCGAAGAGCAGGTGGAAGAACATCTGCGCCATCGGCGGATTGCGGCGCGTGACTTCAAAGTCAGCCGTTAGCACGTCCACCAGTTTCTCCCGCGCCCCCCGCGCCCGAGAGGCCGCGAGCAGCATCTGTTTGAGCGATTCGTTCCCGGCATCGACGACCAGTCCCCGGTAGAGTTGCTCCTTGCTCCCAAAGTGGTAGTACAGAACCGGTTTCGTGACTTTCGCCTGTTCGCAGATTTCTCGCGTTGAAGTCGCCGCAAATCCTTTTTGCGAGAAGAGGCGGATGGCGGCTCTCCGGATTGCTTCACGCGCCGGCAGCACGGCCGGAGTCGCTTCCGTTTTCATACTTACCGCTCAGTATACAAAAATACGGGCTACGGTTGCCACCGGTTCCGGAAAATCGCATGAAAAAGTCTTAAGTTGTGCTAGTGGAAGAACAGCACGTCGGGACGGATGATACCGTTAGCGTACGCGCAGGGCCCGCACTCGATCCGGTATCCAGACCAAGCCTGCCGGACCAGGTCGGGGATCTTCTCCGGATCGTCCGGACGGTGATAGGTGGACAGGGCCAGTCGCGGGTGGAACTTCGCGATCGTTTGCCGCCCGCCGGCCAACGCCTTCTGTTCGGCGCCCTCGATGTCCATCTTGATGTAGTCGACCCGCTCCAGTTTCAGTTCCTCAA
>JAEHDI010000204.1 GCA_016880505.1 Bryobacterales bacterium
AGCAGTGCCGGGGCGTAGCGCAGTCTGGTAGCGCGTCTGGTTTGGGACCAGAAGGTCCCGGGTTCAAATCCCGGCGCCCCGACTCTCCTCCCGGTTGTGCTGTATCAAAATGAGACACCGATTGCGGAATCGAACTAGCCGGATCGTTGGCTATCCGTCACACCTCTCGCTGTAACTCCAGTAGTCCGAGAGAGTTCGCCTCACTGTCGCGGATTGGCCCCGTGCTTGCTTCCAAGCCGCCCGGTCTTGAACCCGTCGCACCAACTTTGAGTCTCGGGAGTGTCAAACGCATGAGGACGAGTCGAATCCCACGCACTGTCGCTGCTGTCGTTCTTACGACCTTCGCGGTTCTTGCCGCGTGCAGCAACAGCACGGGTCCGCTGGCGCCATTCCAACCTCAGATCAGCAACCTGGCCGACAATTTCCAGTTTCAGGCCACTGGGGTCACGAATGCCACGTGGACCTATACCTACAACTGGTCGAACTCCGCGGACAGCGCGACCGTGAATCAGGCAACCACGATCACTGCGGGGTCGGCCACGGTGACGATTTTCGACAAGAACGGCACGCAGCTGTACTCGCGGTCGCTGAGCGAGAACGGAACGTTTGGGATGATCAAGGGCGTTGCCGGAAGCTGGACGATCAAGGTGGTGTTCACGGGCTATAGCGGTACCGTGAATTTCCGGGTGCAGAAGGCCTAGCAGGGTTGGAGCGTTCGTTCCCCAAGGGCAGGTCTGGTTTCACTCCGGGCCTGCCCTTCGTTCTTTAACGCATGGCATCCATCGTTCCTCTTCACTACAATACCTCTCGGCAGCGGGCGCCCGTAGCTCAGTTGGACAGAGCATCGGCCTTCTAAGCCGAGGGTCGCAGGTTCGAATCCTGCCGGGCGCATTTCCCCACAACGAGTTGGGCCCGCAGTCACAGCGTGGGTACTACGGACAAGACGGGATCTGTTCCCGAGTTCCTGTCCTGATGAAAACGCTTCCCCCCTCCCGCAGGACGCGGCGGCATTCCGCGGTGCCGAGCCAACGATCAGTGAAGTGATGAAGGCTCATCGAGATAAACACAGTGTCGATGGAGATGAACAAGTTCCGCCGTGGAAAACCGGCAATGGCTGCAGTCACAAACGTGGGGAGCTGGCAACTCCGATCACGGTGTGATTGTCCCACTCTTCTCGGCAAACTGGAAGATGGCGCCTTCCACGGGCGCGGGTCTGCTTACCCCGGTGCCAGTGAAGCCAAAGCCGGTCGCGAACCAAACGGTCGGCGGCACTCCCTGCTTCAGCCCCCAGTCATCGACCCAGCCCGCCACGCCGGTGAAGTCGGGAATGGCGAGGTCGTACGTCGTGGCGTTGGACAGATATGCGGCAGACGCCTCCAACGTCGCGCTTCGCCCGGGCTGGCTGAAAAGCACGCTCACGTACTTGTTGTAGGCCGTCGTCAGGGAGCCAGTTGCGCGCAGGCGCACATAGGGCGAGGTCGACACGGCCTCGACGTTAGGCATCGGCAGCGCGGAGCCGAGTGTGACGGTGCGATCGGTTGGATCCTTGAAGTACAGGCCGGTGCCCCGGAACTCGACGTCTTCCGAGAACACGAACGCGGCGACGAAGTGCAGGTCCCCCGCCAACTGATTGACCTCCGGAACGCCGAAGTACGTGAATGGGCCGGTATTGGTCTGGGACACGACCGAGATCGTAGCGCCGCGGGGAGCCCCCGCGGTGAAGATCGAGCTGAGCACGTA
>JAEHDI010000205.1 GCA_016880505.1 Bryobacterales bacterium
GAGGTCATCCCCTTGGGCTGCTTGTAGTAGCCGCCGCCGAAGAGATAGATCTTGCCGTCGAGGACAGCCGGCATACCCCACGCGGAGGCGAGCGGGAGGTCGGTCCGTTTTTCCCATTTGTCAGCGGCAGGGTCGTAGGTCTGATGGGAGGCGCTCGGAATCTCCCAATTGTCGGTGTGGCAGCCGCCGAGCAGGTGGATCTTGCCGTTGAGAGCAGCCGCAGCGTGGCCGTAGACGTGGTATGGGATGTCGGATCGGGTGGTCCAGTCCTCGGCAGCGGCGAGCGGCAGCAACAGCGAAAGCGCCAGAAAGAACGCTAACAAGGGCATATTCGTGCTCACAGTATACGACCGGCAGGGGGACGGCGGAATCAGGCGCTGGCGCGAGGCAAGCACACGTAGAAGCTCGCGCCCTCTCTGGGCCGGCTTTCCACGCGGACCTCGCCGCCGCTCTGACGCACGATGCCATAGACGGTGGAGAGCCCGAGTCCGGAACCGTGCTCCTTCGTGGTGAAAAACGGCTCGAAGATGTTAGGCAGGATGTTAGGGTCAATGCCTTTACCGGAGTCGTGCACTGCCATCAGAACATGCTCGCCAGGCGGCAATGCCAGCTTCCGCCAGAGACCCCCGTTTTCTGCGGCCAGGTTCCGGGTCTCGATGCGGATGCGGCCGGAGTTCGACATCGCATCCCGGGCGTTGATGACGAGGTTCATCACGACCTGTTCCAATTGGCACGGGTCGGCCTTGACGAGCCAGAGATCAGGGCAGGGCGAGGTTTCGAGTAGAATGTGTTCCCCGAGCAGCCGGCGGAGCATGGACTCCATTCCGGCGATAACGCCGTTCAAGTCGACAACTTTGAGCTGGACAGGCTGGCGGCGGCTAAAGGCGAGGAGCCGGCGGGTGAGTACTGCGGCGCGGTCGCCGGCGGCTTTGATCTCCGCCGCGGACACTCGCGCCGGGGTGTCTGGGCCAAACTGGGCCAGCAAGTTTTCGCTGTGACCGATGATGATGGTCAGTAAGTTGTTGAAGTCGTGGGCGACGCCGCCCGCGAGCCGGCCGACGGCTTCCATCTTCTGTGACTGGAGAAACTGCGCCTCGAGCCGCTTCCGTTCGGTGACGTCGACGGCCATGCTGATGACGGCGCGGCGGCCGTCGGGAAGCTTTCCGAGCGGCGCGGAGCTGAACTCCCAGGAGCGGGTGGGCCCGTTCTTCGTAGTAACCGTGAACTCACCTTGGTCCACCCGGCGGTCGAGCCGGTACAGGTTTCCAATTCCCCTTCGAACGTCTTCCTTATTGGCGGGGTACGCTTTCTCAATCCACTCCGGGACGGTCGGGATTTCGTCGATGGTGTATCCGGAGAGCTCGGTCCACGAATTGTTGAGCTGAAGGACCTCACCGTCTTCGGCATGGATGATGATCGGGAACGGGGCGTGGAGGACGGCGCGGCGGAAGCGGTCCTCAGTGCGCCGGAGGGTCCGGTTGGTAGCCAGAAGGGCCTGTTCCGACGACTCGATAGAGTGGAAGGCGTTACGAGTGAGCCAGTAGAGCCCTACCGTCGTTATCGCCACGAAAAGCCAGCCCTTGTAGGTCTGGTAGACGGGAAGATCGGAGGGCGGGACCCAATGGGCCAACAGATTGTCGGAGACGGCAATCCACGTCCCGGCGGCCACCAGGTAGATGAAGCTGATGATTGCCGCTCGACGGCTACGGAACTTCCTACGCGATTCCGGGCCCAGCATGTCGGCTAGGACGAGTATACATCGGGGACGCTGATATACTGCAGTTTATGTCAAAAAGGGTCACTTTCTTGCTGTTTTTGTGCGTTTTTGCGTCGTTTGGGGCCGAAATTGTGCTGCCCTCGAGCGCGCTCGAACGAGACAAGCCAGTGCAGGCGGCTTACCGGACGAACCGGCAGGCGACTGGAAAGGGAACCCTGTCCCTCCAATGGACGGACGTACACGGGCGGGTTGTGGAAGACCGGAAAATCCCGGTTGTGCTGAACGACGAAATGGAGATCGGCTTCACGCTCGACTTGCGCCGGGCGGCGGCGATCGACAACGAGCTGCGGGCACACTTCTCTTTCGAAGGAGTGGATAAGAAGGGCAGGCCGGACAAGCGGGAGGAGGATGCCAAGGTACAGTTCATCGCCAAGCCGGACCGGAAATGGTGGGACTACATCATCCTGATGTGGGCGCGGTACCCGACCGAGCATGTCGCCATCCTGAAGACCTTGGGTGCGATCGCCGGGCAGTCCAACGGACGAAGCTACAAGCCGCCGGACTTCCTGCTGAAGAACGACCTGCGGTGGTACGCCGA
>JAEHDI010000206.1 GCA_016880505.1 Bryobacterales bacterium
CCTTCACCGAATCGGCCACTTCCGGCCGTGCGACCGTCAGTCCGATCGGCGACCCGTTGGCGAGGCCCTTTGCGCTCGTGATGATGTCCGGAGTGACGCCGTACTGCTCGATTCCGAACCACTTGTTTCCGGTGCGGCCCCAGCCCGTCTGTACCTCGTCGCTGATGATCAGCCCGCCGTACCTCCTCACGATCTCCGCAACAATCCCGAAGTACTCTCGCGGCGGCGTAATGAAGCCGCCCACTCCCTGAATCGGCTCGCCGATGAACCCGGCCACCCGGCCCGACGTTGTCGTCCGGATGAGTTCCTCCACGTCCCTGGCGCACTGTACGCCGCAGTCGGGATAGCTCAATCCGAACGGGCAGCGATAGCAGTACGCGTTGTGGGCGTGGACGAATCCCGGCTGCGGCGTACCGCCCAGCCGCCAGTTGTGGTGCCCGGTCGCCGTCATCATCAGGGCGGATCTGCCGTGGTAGGCGTGCCGCAGCGCAATGATTTCGCTCGATCCCGTGTAGCAACGCGCCGCGAGAATCGCCGTTTCGTTCGCTTCTGTTCCGCTGTTGGTGAAGAACGACTTGGTCAGTTTGCCTTCAGGCGTGATCGAGGCGACTTTCTTCGCCAGCGCCGCCTGCGGCTCCGTCGCGAACACGGTCGAAACGTGCTGTAAACGGTCCATTTGCGCGTGGAGTTTCCGGTTCACTTCGTCGTTGCAGTGTCCGACGCTGACCGTTACGATTCCGCCGAAGAAGTCCAGATACTGGTTGCCGTCGACGTCCCACACGTACTGGTTCTTGGCGTGTGAGACGACCAGCGGCTCCTTGTAGTAGTGGAAGACAGAGGGGAAGAGGTGCTCGCGGTGAGCGAGCAGGATTTCGTCCTTCGTCATAGGCTTGGGAGTCAGTGTACCAAGGACCGTCTCCACTTCGCCGCTGATGGAAGACCGGGAGCTTTCTACGACAGGCAGGCTGGAGGGGGACAGGCAGCTCTGCCCGCTCGCAGACTGCGCTCGGGGCAGAGTAGGCCTGTCCCCTCCGCTCGCTACGCTCAGGACAGAGCAGACCTGTCCCACTCAGCAGTTTCCAATTTCCTCAGCTCTTGCAGTATCTTGTCTTATTCCCCATGCAACTGACCTGGATCGACTGGAGCGTCGTAGCCCTCTACTTCGCCATCAACCTCGCCGTAGGCTTCTACTACAAGAAACGTGCCGGAAAGAATGTCGACGAGTTCTTTCTCTCCGGCCGGGACGTCTCCTGGTGGCTTGCCGGCACCTCCCTCGTCGCTACCACGTTCGCCGCCGACACGCCCCTCGCGGTTACCGGCATGGTTGCCCGCTACGGGGTCGCCGGCAACTGGCTCTGGTGGAACTTTGTCGCCAGCGGAATGCTAACCGTCTTCTTCTATGCCCGCCTCTGGCGCCGCGCGGGGGTCATGACCGACATCGAGTTCACCGAGATCCGCTACGCCGGCAAGCCCGCCGCCTTCCTCCGCGGCTTCCGCGCGCTCTACTTCGCCATCCCGATCAACTGCATTGTCCTCGGCTGGGTCAACCTGGCGATGGTGAAAATCCTGATGCTGATCCTCGGCATCGAGAAGCTTCCGGCGCTGTTTATCGTGCTGGGCCTGATCGCGCTGACCTCGTTCATCTCCACGATCTCCGGCCTGTGGGGCGTGCTGGTCACGGACATGATCCAGTTCGTCATCAAGATGACGATGGTCATCGTTCTCGGCGTCGCGGCAGTGGCCGCCGTCGGCGGTATTGACGCCATGAAAGCGAAGCTCGCCGCCATTGACGCCGCCAAGGGCCTCGAGACCGGCGGTACAGGCTCTCTGCTCAGCTTCATTCCGGACCTCAACTCCCCCTGGATGCCGCTGATCACGTTCCTCGTCTACATCTCGGTGAACTGGTGGGCCGTGTGGTACCCCGGCGCCGAGCCCGGCGGCGGCGGGTTCGTGGCACAGCGCATGTTCTGCGCCCGTGACGAAAAGAACTCACTCCTCGCCACCCTCTGGTTCAACGTCGCCCACTATTCCATCCGGCCCTGGCCATGGATCCTCGTCGGCCTCGCTTCGGTCATCCTCTACCCGGGTCTCGCCGATCCCGAGACCGGCTACGTCCGCGTCATGATCGACCACCTGCCACCGTCGCTCCGGGGCCTCATGGTCGCCGCGTTCGCCGCCGCCTTCATGTCCACCATCGCCACCCAGCTCAACTGGGGCGCCAGCTATCTGGTCAACGATTTCTACCGCCGGTTCCTGCGCAAAGACGCCTCCCAGCGCCACTACGTTCGCGTATCTCAAGCCGCCACAGTCGCGCTCGCCATCATCTCCGCCGTTGTGACGTTCTTCATGGGTTCCATCGAGGCCGCATGGAAGCTGCTGATCGTCACCGGCGCCGGGACCGGCGGCGTGTTGCTGCTCCGCTGGTACTGGTGGCGCATCAATGCCTGGAGTGAGGTCTCGGCGATGGTCACGGCCTTTGTGGTCTCCGTCTCTCTGCAGACAGTTTGGAGACTGGACAGCGCCCGCCCGCTCGACTTCGCCTGGATGATGCTGATCACCGTCGGTGTCACCACCGCCGTCTGGATACTGACGACGTTCCTGACGAAGCCCGAGTCTTCAGAAACGCTCGTGGCGTTTTACCGGCGCACGCGTCCCTCGGGTGCGGGCTGGGGTCCGGTTTCCCGCCTGGCGCCGGACGTGAAGCCCGCTCGCGACGGCCTGGCAAACCTCGTTTGCTGGATTGCCGGCTGCGTACTGATCTACGGTAGTTTGTTCGGTATCGGCAAGGTGATCCTGAAGGAGTACACACTCGGCGCGTTGTTGCTCGCGGTCTCTCTTGCCGCCGGAGCGGTCATCTACCGCGACCTTTCTCGACGGGGCTGGTCCTCGGTGGCTGAGTAGGGTTCAGTGAAGTGCCGCGACTTACTCGGGCATTGGCCGCGCAAAGAAGGTTTCGTGCGACCCGGGTGACGTCTCCGTCGAGTACACGGCGAGACCGCTGCGCGACATGAGGTCGATGAGCGGCGCGGGGCGAAAGCCGCTTGTGAGCCGGATGATCTCTCCGGGCGCCAGAGTCGCAACGCACTCGCGGACTGTGCCGATGGGATGCACTCCCCGTTCCAGCATGCTGGTTGCGTCGATGTTGTGGCGGATACGGTCCGCGCAAAGCCAGCCCGGAGCCCCCGGGTGCATTCCACCCGGTTCGTCTTCGTCCGGCTGGCCGGCGGCGCCGCGCAGCCTCTGGACCAATTCACAGGCGCTCAGACCACCGAGCCGTGCCGCCTGCTCGAGTGTTGTCACCTTCGTCACCGTTTTCCGCAGGACCGGGTTTCGAAGCTTTTCGAGCGCCGGCACGCTCGCGATGAGGGACTCTTCGAGCGCCGGGTAAGCGTCGAGCAAGTCCGCGACTCTCGTCTCCGGAGTGATTGGCGTGTTCATTGTCCGACTCCCGCGGGGGAAGGCGCGTCGTACTCGAGCAGCCGACGTTCC
This sequence comes from Bryobacterales bacterium, assembly GCA_016880505.1. Taxonomy (GTDB): domain Bacteria; phylum Acidobacteriota; class Terriglobia; order Bryobacterales; family Bryobacteraceae; genus JAEHDI01. The sequence goes on from JAEHDI010000206.1 coordinate 3,490, forward strand.
CCTTCCAATGCCCGGACCTTCGTCAGGTCCTGTGTCACCTCGAGGGTCCCCAGATAGCGCTCGTCGCGGTCCCTCACAGCGAAGTAGCGGATGTGCACGAAGCGCCCTTGGAAGTTGATCCAGAACTCGGCCACACTTTGGCGGCCTTCCCGGAAGTCCGACAGGATGCGGTCAACAACATCGACGCTCCGTGGCGGGTGGCAGTGTTGCACTTTGCGGCCGATGATCGCCTTGCTCCGGGCGAAGACCCGGTCCGGCCCTTCGGAGAAGAAACACACGCGGTCGTCCGCGTCAACAAAGGTGAGGTCCACCGGCAGCGTCGAGAAGATGGCGGTCAGTTGCTCAAGTGTGACGTTTCCCGTCGGCAACTGGACCGCCTCCGCCGAGGAAAGCCGTACCGCGTCACGAATTTTCGACTCCGGAGGCCGGTATCCCTCGCGCGGCTCCACCAGGCACCACCCGTAACGCGGGGAGGCGGCCCAGATCTCGGCCCAGTCGTCTTCGGTGAACGTGTCAAGGCACATCGGCAGGAGGATGTTGTCCTCCTTGTAGATCATCTCCTCGACCGCCCCGGTCACAGCTTCCCCGGCGGTTTCGGCCACCAATTTCCATTCGTCCGCGCCCGCCCCTCGCTCGGATAGTGCTGTTCCCAGGTCCTTGAGCAGGCTCCGGACCTCGTCATCCTTCGCCCACATTACCTTTGACGGCCCGGTAATGCCGTGCCGCTCGAGGCCCGAAAAGATCGTGTGTTCCTTGCGCTGATAGTGCTTCTCGATGTCCATCAGATCGTTGTAGGCCTGGCGCCAGCGCAACAGAGTGGCTCCCGGATCGGCATCGGCGGCCAGCGCCCGGATCTCCGCCATCGCCTGCCGCATCTTGAGGAGGACACCGCGCAACGCATCGTTCTCCCGGCGGAACGTGTCCACCGGATGCCCCGGCGGCACGGTCTGCGGGGGCAACTGAACCAGAACCTCGCGCGTCACCTGCGAGTGCAGGTCGCACATGGAGGTGATCTCCTCGACCGGCATGCCTTCGGCCATGAGTTCCTGCTCCATGGCCACGATCTCGGAGTAGTCGGTCTCCTTGACGATCTGCCGGAGGCGGTCCTTCACCTGCTCCGGCGCCTGTCCGGCATGAAGGTGCCTGATGATGTCTTTCAGGGTTCGGACACGATGCGCCCGGTTGTCGATCAGTTCGCTCACTCGATTCTCCTCGCCCGGCCAGTTCTGAGATATCCGGACCTGATTCCACGTTAGCAGCGGAGTCCCGCCCGGGACCATGACTTTAGTCACACCCCGTTGTATCATCGGGGAATCCAGCCATGAGCCCGCTCTCTCCGGCGGATCTCGACACCGCCATCGCCTTTCCGTTTCTTCCATTTCGCGGCGGCCACCTCGATCTTGACGCGCATCGCCGGAATGCAGCCTTCCTGGCGCGTCACTGCTATCTGGATCGTGGGCAGCCGCGCGTGATCGCCATCGGCGGAAGCAGCCTGTTGCACCACGTGACGGCGGCTGAGCAGGTCGACGTGATCCGCGTCCTCTGCGAAGAGGCGGGAGAGCGTGCTCGCGTTATCTCAGCGGTGCTGCCGACGCCGCTGTGCGAAGCCGAGCGGATCGTGTGTGCGCAGATGGCCCTGCCTCGCCCGCCGGACGCCGTCATGTTCCTGCCGATGATCGGC
>JAEHDI010000023.1 GCA_016880505.1 Bryobacterales bacterium
CGATGGTCGAGTGGAAACACCCCGGCGAGTGGAAACGGGGCGAGGCGCCGAAGTTTGCGTGGGACTTCACGCTGTTCGACCGCTACGTCAACACAATGATGAAGGCGGGCGTCAAGGGGAAGATCGATATGTACGCCATGGTAAAAGGCCCGGGACCGACGCCGGACGCCGGCATCCGTTACTTCGACACGCAGGCGAAGACCTACCGTGACGAGAAGCTGAAGGTGGGCGATGAGCGGTGGCAGGCCGCGTGGAAGGCGTTTCTGCCCGCGTTGAGGACCCACCTGGAAGCGAAAGGCTGGTGGAAGATCGCGTATCTCGGTTTCGACGAGAAGCCGAAGGAGATCATGGACGTTCTCTTCGCATTCATCGGAAAGACGGGGCCGGAATACAAACTCGTCATGTCGGGCGGCCACGCCGAGGCAGGGGGGAAGAACGAGGTGGTGCTGTACTGGGACAACCTGGTTGACGCGGCGGAGTGGACCAAGACCTTCGAGCCGATGGTGAAGAAGCTGAACGAAAACGGGCAACTGGTCACGTTCTACACCGCCTGCGAGCCGTACTACCCGAACACGTATTTGTATTCGACACTGCGGGACTCGCGGCTGCTCGCTTGGATCGCGCGGAAGTACAACGTCGGCGGTTACACGCGGTGGGCCGTCAACGCGTATCCGGACGACGTCTGGAAGCAGCCGAACTTCAAGTGGCACTCCGGCGACATGTATTTCGTGTATCCGGGCGAGAACGGGCCACTGGACGGGATGCGCTGGGAGTTGATGCGCCAGGGAATTCAGGACTACGAGGCGTGGCGGATCGCGCACGAGATGGCGACGTTCTGGGGCCGCACGGACCTGGTGAAGCTGCTGAACAGCGCCGTGGAAAAGGCCACAATTCTGGATTCCTGCCGGACGATTCCGCTGGTGGAAGAGGCCCGGGACATCGTGAATTCGGTGCTGCGCGAAATCGGCACACCGGACGAGATGGGAAAGAAGACGCAGTAACGGGCCGCAGAAGCCGGTGGCCCTCCGGTTGCGAGAGTTTTTCCGAATGCGCGCCGCCGTCGTCATGCTCCTGCTTGCTTGCGCGAGCTGGGCGCAGTTCAAAAGCACTGTTCCGCTGGTAGTTGCCCCTACTACCGTCACCGACTCCAAAGGACGCTTTGTGGACGGGCTGACGCCTGAAGACCTGTTGCTCTATGACAACAATGTGCCCCAGACGATCCAGATTGACTGGATGACGTACCCGATCTCACTCGTGGTAGTGGTGCAGACGAGTTCGAATTCCGGAGCGGTGATCGACAAGCTGGGCGGGAGCGGCATTCTGTTTACGCAGCTCCTGGCTGCGGAGGGGGGAGAAACGGCGGTGATGTCCTTCAACGATCAGGCAAAGGTCCGTCAGGAGTTCACCGGCAACCCTGATCTCGTAATCCGGTCGATACGCATGCTGCGCAGGGAGGGCGAGGGCGCTCACATCCTGGACGCCATGCTCGAAGCGATGAGCGTGCTGGAACGGCGGCCGCCGGCAAGGCGGCGAATTATCCTGATGATTGCGGAGAAGCGCGATCGTGGCAGCAAGGCGAAGCTGCCGGAAGTAGTCGAGCGCATGCAGCGGCTCAATGCTCAGGTCTACTGGTTGACGTATTCGCCGTTTCTCCAGCCGTTCACGGTGAGGCCGAAGACTGCCGAGGATCGGAAGCCCGAGGCTGAGCGGATCAAGATCAGAGAGTGCGCCCTCTGTCCGGCCCCGGACGAAACTCCGGTTCCAGCCGATGTGGGTCCGGGCGGTTGGCTCTATGGGATTGGCGAGTTGGCTCGAATGCGCCGTCCGGATCTTTCGAGACTGTTCACAAGCACCACAGGTGGGCGAACCCTGAATTTCCTGAAGAAGAACGCTTTGGAGCAGGCGATCGAACTGGTGGGCGAAGAGGTGCATAGCCAGTACATCCTTAGCTTCCAGCCGAAGGGCGCCGAGACCGGGACGTTTCATACGATCCGCGTGGCCGTGAAGAACCGGCCCGAGCTTCAAGTCAAGACGCGCGAGGGCTACTGGGCGCTGCAATGACGGGGGCGGACAGTGGGCGAAACAGGACGAACCTGTGATGTGCAGCGTGTGAAGCAGCGCAAGCTCACTCGGGCTTGGCGCCGGTGCTCCGGACAGAGGTCATCTGGGCTGAGACGGGTTGCCGATTCCGTGAGAATTTGGAGGTTCCGCAGGACCGCGTCCTGCACAATTTGGCTTTGGAAGGACGCCTGCTCTCCACCCTGGCAGTACTCCTCAATCCGCCCGATGCACTCCAGGAGTGCTCGATATAGAGCCGGTCACCCTTCACAGGGGTACTGCCTCCTTGAGCACCTGCTCGCGGATCACCCAGTGGAGCCCGCTCTCCTCGACGACGTCGACGTGGCGGCCCAGCGCGTCTTCCAGGTCGGCTAAGAAGCCTCCCGGAAAAAACGGCGTACGCCTGGGGCCCGCTTCGATGAGCAGGTCCAAGTCGCTGTCCTCGCGTGCCTCGCCCCTGGCAAAGGAGCCGAACACTCGAACGCTTGTCACGCCATGCTTATCAGCGATGGCGAGAATCATCTGCCGCTTGTCAGACCGCAACTCCTCAAGCGTCATACGTCCTTCTGGCATGAATGACAGCAAAGAGCTTGGCGGTCGTGGCGAAAGCGCAGGGTTGTGAGCGGAGAATCGCCCCATGACTGCTGCGTTTGTCTTCGTGGCGGACTTGGCTCTCAGCCCAGAAGCCCTCGCAGGATTCCGACGAGCTGCGATCCAATGGGGAACCCGATTCTGGGCAGCGTAGCCAGCATGGGCAGAGCCAGCTCCCAGGAACCCGATGAGACTCCGTGCAGTGCGGCCAGCAACGGCAAGGGACCGAGGCTTCTGCCGAACGAGTAGACCTCCGTCCAGACCCCTTCACTACCTCCGACGAATATCCCAAGGAGCGCAAACAGAACCATCGCCGTCTCAACCGGTCCAAAGGGACGTCTTTTGAACAGGTAGAATGCAAGGGCAAACGCCACCGGAACTGAGAGTAAGGCGAGATAGTCGAGCACGGTTGCAATCCAATAGATGGCGGGCCCTTCGGCGTACGCCGTTGGGTGCAGTAGCCTGGCGACATACCCTGACAGCGGGACGGGAGAAATGTAATTGGATGTTACGGCCGGCGTGTTCTGTGACACAAAGAAATACCACGCGAAGGCCGGCAACACCGCCGTGACGGCCAAGATGGCGTTACGCCATTGTCGCTGCCACAGGCACGAAAGGGTACATGCGGCAGGCAGCAGGAGGCCGGTCTCGCGCACCAGGGAGGCGGCGACAAGGACCAAATAGAGTTGCCAGCCACGGGCTCGCTGGGTGTAATACGCGAAACCCACGCAAAGAGCGGCGAGCGCAAGGTCTACCGTGAGCCTGTCCAGAGAGATAACTACGGCGGGCACGAGGCCGAAAGAGAGGCTCCAGGCCGGATGGTGATGCGAGAGAACAAAGTACCGGCCCAGCCAATACGCCCCCAGAAAGACAAAGCCCAGCATTACCGCCAGATAGGCTGTGTCGATGTAGCGGTCCTCACCCGCTGCAAGCAAGTATGCAAATCCCGGCACCAGGATCCGGCGGTACCGAGTCCTGGGCATATCGATGTGAGCCGAAAGACCCCGTTCGAAAAAGGGGTCATGTGCGATGTAGTGGTAGAACTGCCCGTCGTAGCCGGCGCGGTTAGCGAAGGTGTAGATGCGTTCCGAGGCGAGCTGTGACGGGACGACCTTGTTCGAGCCTGTGCAGAACAAGGCGGTCCAGTTGCCGCCGTAGTTGTAGTGGACCGTCAGGAATTGAGCGAAAAATGCCACTGCAACGCAGATGAACGCGTATTCGACACTCGCTTTTCGCCCGGGGCATGCTCGTACGTAATCCACTTAATACTCCGCAGACGAGTTAAATCCAGCCTGCTCGCCGCACGCATAGTCGTACTGAAGCTTCTGGTAAATATAGCGGGACGCTCAAAGTCAGGTCAAGGCAGCGATTTGGTTGAACTGCCGGCAGGAGATCCCGCATTCCCTGTGCCGGTCAGTCGAGGTGGCGTCTCAGAACCGTTGCTCGGAGTACCGCTCTCCTATATACTGGGGACAACCATTTCTCAGAGGAGGCAAAGCAGATGTCACAAGCATCAGGAGCACAGGCGCGCAAGGACCAGTTAACAACCAAGAGTTTTGCCCGGCCGGAGGAGACTCGATCGTTCGACAAGGGGCGCATGGACGTAATTACCCTTGGCGGCGTTACCTTTGGGCGCGCAACCTTTGAACCCGGATGGAAGTGGTCTACTTCTGTCAAGCCGATCGCGAAAACCGAGAGTTGCCAGACAGCGCACCTGGCGTATCAGGTTTCCGGCCGAATGCACATCGTCATGGATGACGGAACCGCACGGGATATCGGCCCCGGGGAGGTCTGCTCGATACCGCCCGGCCATGATGCCTGGGTGGTAGGGAACGAGCCGGTGGTCATCCTTGACATCACCGGAGCGGGTCAGTACGCGAAACCCAAGTAGCGGGAATTTTCAAACCCCGTCGGTCCCTTCGCTAGCCGGGAGGTCGCGACTGGAGCGAGCCGCAGTTGCGGCTGCGTTGGAAGGCGATGCTGTGTCTTTAGGCGGCATGCAGGCTCGTACCGCTGCAACCGACTGATAACACAAAGCCAGCCCGGAGTGTCCCCGTTTTTTTCACAGCTTCCAGGCCGTACGCAACCTCAGTACCACCAGTCCCGCCTCAGGTACCCCTAGTACAGCTATTCGTCCTGCAGTGGTCGGAACTATTGACTTCGTTTTGGTTCCGGTAAAGAGTATTACTTACTGTCGAATGAAAACGCTTGTCCAGGGGGCGCCTCCGAACACTGGGTTTTTCACCCAAAACCAGACACCGCTGAGCATTGTGAACACGCTGCCTTGCTCGCAATGGAGTCAGTTTGTCGCCCAGCATCCCCACGGTAATATTTTCAATACGCCCGAGATGTTTGAGGTCTTTCGGCATTCTCGCGGGTATGAACCGGAGCTATGGGCGGCGGTCAACGGCGCACGGATTCTCGCCCTGTTCGTCCCCGTGCGGGTAACGCTGTGGGATGGTCCGCTCCGGCCTTTTGTCACGCGAGCCATCGCCTATGGCGGCGTACTGGCCGCGCCGGGGGAGGAAGGAGCTTGGGCACTCGGCTGCTTGCTACAGAAATACAAAGAGCAGGTGGGCGGCTTCCCGCTGTTCACCGAACTGCGCCACCTCTCCGACAGTTCTGCGCTGCAATCAGTCCTCACAGACGGTGGCTTTTCGTTCTCGCCCCAACTGAATTATCTGGTTGACCTTGCGCGCCCCCCCGAGGCGATGATGGCGAGCATCAGCTATCGGACTCGCAGGCATATCCGGCACGGTTTGCGTCAAGGAACGGTAACCGTGAGAGAAGCGGACGGCCCGGAACAGATCGCTCATTGCTACGACTTGTTGAGTCGGACGTATCGGGCCGCCGGGGTCCCCCTTGCGGACCGGTCGCTCTTCGATGCGGCCTGCGAAGTCTTGCGTCCCAAGAACATGATTCGGTGCACCCTCGCGTGGGTCGGCTCCACGCCGGTCGCGGTTTCGATCGACCTTTTGTACCGGGAGACGGTTTATGGTTGGTACGGTGGCGTGGATCGGGCGTTCGGCTCTCATAATCCGAATGAGTTGCTGACGTGGCACGTCTTTGAGTGGGGCTCCACGCACGGCTATCGCCGTTACGATTGGGGAGGAGCCGGCACCCCGGGGGAGGCATATGGCGTTCGGGACTTCAAGGCGAAGTTTGGTGGCGAAGTGGTCAGTTTCGGCCGGAATGTCTGCATCCACGCGCCCTTCCGCTTCCGGATGAGTAGAACTGTTTACCAAATTTGCCGCCGGTGGCTCTGACTCCGCCGAAAGCGCCGGATACGTCGGCCTGATCGAGCGCTTGCAGGCGGTTAAAACCCAAGGATGACTGAAGCGGCAAAGATCAAAAGAACATGACCATGCAGCCTGCCTTCGTGGACTCATCCGGCCCTTCGTCGGCCCCCGCCGTCATCTCGCCGCTGGACGAACACATGGGTCTCGATATCGCACGTTCCCTGGGCCGGCGAGGTGTTTCTGTCTACGGCATGGACGCGGACCCGCGTGCTCCCGGAGGAAAGTCGAAGTATGTTCGCCTGGTGCGATGTCCCGATCCTCATCGTAATGAAGAGAAGTTCGTGGATTTTCTGGTTGCCTGGGGAAAGGAGAGCCGCGGCAAGGCCGTCCTGTTTCCCGTAAGCGATGAGGTTGCGTTGCTCTGCTCTCGGGAGCGAGAGAGGCTCAGTCCCTACTATGCGTTCGTCATGCCGGGCCACGAGACATTGGTGAGCCTGTCGACAAAAGCCGGGCTGGGCCGCGTTGCGGAAGCGATCGGAGTGCCTGCACCGAAAACGTTTTTCCTGAATGATGAGCAGAGCCTCGCTGAGGTCGCGCGGCAGGTGGAGTACCCGGTTCTCCTGAAGCCGGTGGAGAGTCATTTCTGGCATAGGCCTGAGATCGCCGCACAACTACTCGGACAGTTTGTCGATGGCCGCGCAAAAGTTGCGGTCTGTTCCGATCCCTCCAGTCTGGCGCGAACCTATCGGGGCATTGCGCGTTACGATGCGCGTATGGTCGTCCAGGAGCTGATTCCAGGGCCCGACGAGAACCTGACCTACATCAGCTTCTATCTCAACCGGGACTCGGAACCTCTGGCATTCTTCGCGGGCCGCAAACTTAGGGTGATCCCCTTGGGATTCGGCTCGGCCAGCTACGTTCGGAGCTTTCACGACCCCGGACTCGTCGACGTCGCTCTGCGACTGCTTCGTGGCGCGCAATATCAGGGCTTGGGCGGGCTCGAGTTTAAGAAAGATTCGCGTGACGGGCGTTACAAACTGATCGAATTCAACACACGCTTCGGAATGTGGGATGGGCTTGGAGTTCGCTGTGGCGTCGACACGCCTTACATCGCTTACTGTGATGCTCTTGGCCGACGGTCAGAACCGGCGTTCAATTATCGCGAAGGTGTGATTTGGTGGGATTGGCAGCGGGACGTTCGGGCGTTCTGGATGTTACGCAAGCGCAAACAACTGACTCTAAAGGAATGGCTGGGCTCTTTGCGTGGTGAAAGGATGTGGGCGATCTATTCTCTCGACGACTGGTTGCCTGGTCTCGCATTCACTTGGAGTTTGGTGCGAATTTTGTCGGGACGCGCGTGGAGCCGTCTTAGACAACTCACTGCGAATGTGTTGAAACATTCTATTTGAAGCCGTGCCGCGAGGCTGTGTCTGGGCGGAAACTCTCAAACCGCGCTGGCGCCTTCGCTAGCCGGAGCGCGCCTGGAGTTCTCATTCCAGCACACTACCGTCGATTGTCAACGGCGGGCCGGCCTGACGCGATCTTATTCCTGGTACAGCCGTGCCCCGAGCAGCGTCGCCGCGAGGACCTCGACTAACCCCACCACAAGCCCAACGATCATGACCCGAGCGGGGAAAAGTTCCAGCACGAGCGGCGCCACCGAAGCCAGGAGGTAGCCAAGGAACCAGACCGCCAACCCGGCGCAGAGCGCGGTCTTTGGCCCGGCGCCGTAACGCGGGCGAATCGCGGCATAAAACCAAACCGCGAAGATGCCCACCACGAAACCCCAGAGGACGAACACGGCAATCTGATTTCCGGCGATCGGCGGTTTGCCTATGGCCGCCATTGCAGCTTCCCAGTCTTTTGCCAGAACCACGCCATTCAGGACGGATTCGAACACGTTTATCACCACGCCGGCCACGAGGCCGCCGAGGATCACCCGAGTCCAGTTAATGGTGCCCATGAGCTCACCTCCGTTGGAAAAGGCTCGCTCGATTCTATGCCTGCCAACGTCTCGAGGCAAGGGTACGGAGTGCCTAAGAGTAACCAAGCTCCGCCTCGGGGCAGATCAAGATATTCTGGTCGGCAGTACTGACCCCGGCGTATCCAACTTGTTCGAAGGAGGTGCAAGATGGTGACACCCCGATTGCTTCTGGCTCTCTCGTGGATCATAGGGTTCGCTATGGCGCAGCCACAGCCCCCAGTCGTCGTTGATGGACAGCTCGACGATGCCCTGTGGGAGACCGTCAGGCCGGAAAAACTGGCGCCCGCCGAAGCAGGAGTGCCGGCCCAGACGGGCGGCGAAATCCGCGCCACGATCGTCGGCCGGTACCTGTGTGTGGCCGCGCGCCTGCCGGAACCTACCGGCAGTGTCGTTGCCCGCTCCATCGGCAGAAACCCGCACTGGGAAGAGGAGGATGTTCTCCGGATCGTCGTTGGCGCCTATCCTGACTGGATGTTGCAGATCGGTCCGTTCGGCGCGTACTCTCTCGAGACCAAGGGATTTGTGGTCCCGACTGAGCGGTTCGTCGCCGCCGCGCGAATCGGCGAAAAAGAATGGCGGGTCGAAGCGGCGATTCCGGTCAATAAGCTGAAGGCCGCGCGTCTGGACGAGATCCGCGTAAGCATCGTCCGGATTCGGGCGATCCGGCCGGGATGCCCCGAGCAGCGATGGAGGTGGCCTGAGTTCGAGCCGGCGGGGAAGGTGCCCGCGCACCCGTCCTACAACTGGGACGCGCCCGCGCCGCTGTTCCGGCCGGCCTCGATCGGAAATGCGGAACCGCCGCTCCAAGTTGGGAGCACGAAAGAACTCCCCCCGTTGACTGCCGGATGGAACGATCCTCCCTGGCGTGACGTTCCCGCCTGGAGCCTGGTTCGAAACGAGCCGGCGGCACGTCTCCCGCAGACGCCTACGGAAGTCAAACTGCTGCACGA
>JAEHDI010000207.1 GCA_016880505.1 Bryobacterales bacterium
AGGCGGTAAAATTCGGAACCATTCCGCAGTTTGATGATCGTCGGGCAGGTGAATGTATCGCCCGCTTTCATGGCCAGCATGTCATGGTTGATCATCGTACATTTGTTTTCCATTCGCACGGCCTGAAAACTGGTTCCCCAATACGGCGGCTCTGCGGGCGCAGTATATCCGGGATCTCCCGGCTGTACTGCATTGGCGGTTTCGAACGTGGTCCCCACGGTACGGGACGTGGAGGCCAATATGTCCAATCGCCAGTCTCCATTGACGATATGGTTGTAACCGTTCGCCACCAAGATTGAGGTCACGCCAGCCACGCCGTTGATGTAAGCGCCTTGGCCATCACTCTGAACGTAGTAAGCCGCGCCGGCGACGTCGTAGCCGGTCAGATAGGTGGTTACTGGAATGTCCGGCATAGGCTTACCAGCACGCGCTGTGGCGGCCAGAGCTGCCGCAGCAAGTATCAGCATCATAAACCGACGAGTTTGCATGCGTTCTCCTCTCGGATCGGACTCGTCCTCGGAAGGGGCATCGCGTGCCTTCCGAGTTTGGACTTTTGCATCGCGCCCCTCGCATCGAGAACAGTCGCAGTATAAGCGGATCGCAGCCTGGAAGTCGTCAGGGTTCTGTCAAGATTTGGCGCTATTTCTGCTGGGCGCGAAACTTAACAGAAACTTGACAAAAAGGAGGGGCGGGAGCGATAGAATCTGTCTAACGGGGATGCGATGCCTATTCTGCGCTGGATTTTTGCCTTTGCCGGGTTGGTGGGGTTTCTTGCGAGCGCGCCGAGGTCGCGTGCACAATCCACTTTCGGGACGATCGTCGGCTCCGTGAAAGACTCCTCGGGCGCTGCGGTTCCCGCCGCCAGGATCACGGTTCGGGACATTGAAGAAAACACAGCCAAGACTACGGCTTCAAATGATCAGGGGTTGTACGAGCTGCTCAATCTCAAGCCTGGCCGATATGAGATTACCGCCACGAAGTCCGGCTTCTCGGCGTTCACGATCTCTGAGATCATAATCCCGTCACGCGAAACCGTTCGGGCCGATATCCGGCTGGAGGTGGCGCCATTCAAGGAATCGGTTGTGGTGACCGGCGCAGCGGCAATCATCAATACCGAGAACGGCACCATCTCCGACACGAAGACATTCCGCCAGATCACCGAACTGCCCCTCAACTACCGTGGAGTCACCACCAGCCCCTTGGCCGTTATGATGACGGTGCCGGGCATCCAGTTGGACCTTATCAATCACCCGTCTGTCGGGGGCGGCTTGCCCGCGCAGGTCGAATATAGCATCGATGGCATATCGACCGTGGACGTCAGAAGCTTCGGGCCGCTATACGACATCTATACCTCGCCCGAGATGGTAAGCGAGTTTAAGGTGACATCAGTCAACAACAACGCAGAGTTCGGGCAGATGGGTGATGTGACGGTCGTCACGCGTGGCGGCGGCAATCACTTACACGGAAGCGCCTTTTGGTATCACCAGAACGCAGCGCTCGACGCCACCACCTATGGCGGGTTGGAAAAGCAGAAGAAGGTCTTCAATACGTTCGGCGGCAGTTTCAGCGGCCCCATCTACCTGCCGAAGGTCTATCGCGGGCGCGATCGCACTTTTTTCTTTGTCGATTACGAAGGTAACCGCAAGCCCAGCACGTCTTTGGAACACCTCTCGGTTCCGACAGCTTCCATGCGGGCTGGAGATCTGAATGGCGTTCCCGGTCAATCCGCGGTGGATCCGCTCTCCGGCGCTCCGTTCCCGGGAAACGCAATCGACCCGACGCGCATCAATACCGTGGCCCGCAGGCTGCTCGCTAGATTCATCCCGCTGCCGAACTATAGTGCCGGTGGGACCTTTGACAATTACCGCCCGCTGGTCCCGTCGTCGATCTATACCGACGGTTACGACGTGCGTATCGATCACATGTTCAATTCCCGGCAACAGATTTTCGCGCGCTGGAGTTGGAAAGAGATCTCATCTCTATCGCCCTGGGAGTTATTGCCCCCCAGCGATGTGAAGGAGATCAATCGGAGTCTGATTGTGTCGCACAACCTGGTGCTGCGTCCCACTGTGATCAATGAATCCCGGTTCGGGTTCAGCCTTGTATTCGGACGCGAGCGGTTCCCGATCCTGGGCACTGATGCGGTGGAGACACTGGGTCTCCAGGGTTTGAACCTGTCCAACGCGCGGGGTGTAGGCGGCTTCCCGCTGTTCGATTTCTCTGATGGGACGGGGTTTTGGCACATCGGCCACGGGCGTGACGGCCCCAGCCGCTCGCGAAACTGGCAGTTTACCGACAACCTGAGCTGGATACACGGCCGCCACAGCATGAGATTTGGGGCGGATGGGCGGCGCATCGGCTGGGTTTCAGTGTTGAGCTTTGGCGGTGGCGATGACTTCGGGGGCTTCCTTTTCACCCAGGGCGCCTTCAGCGGGAATGCGTTTGCCGATCTGCTCCTGGGCCTGCCCTACCTCTCAGAATACGGGCTGATTGGCCCCAACCTGGATGAATCGGCAACGCACGCTCACTTCTACGGCCAGGACCAGTGGCAAGTCAATGACCGGCTCACGGTGAACTTCGGGCTGCGCTGGTCGCTGCATCTGCCGATGACCGAAGCATCCGGCAACATCACGAATTTCGATCCGGCGACGGGAAACATTATCATCCCCGACCACACACTTCCTGCGGCTCCGGGTTTTCTGATCGGCATCAATGCCTGTCCCGGGACCACAGCCGAAATTCCCTGCACCAAGATCGTGACCGCCAGCCAAGCGGGCCTCGGAGAGGGACTGCGCAGAACGTACTATGGCAACTGGGCGCCGCGCGTGAGCTTTGCCTGGCGGCCATTTGCGAATAACAAAACGGTAGTGCGCGCCGGCTTTGGCGAGTTCACTCAGACGATTCTTGGAAGCACGGCGTATGGGCCGACCGGAATCCACACGACGGACCTCCGAGACACTTTCAACTACCAGGGTCCAGGCGTCGCCCCGCTGTTCGTTTTGCCGGAGGTGGCAAGTGGGCCTTATTCGATGCCGAAGCCCGGAACTGAGGGGTTTGGCTTCGGCATCGCTCCTTCTTACAAAGACCCACGTTCGTACCAGTGGAATCTCACGGTGGAGCACGCCCTCGCTTCGGATACCACACTGCGACTTAGCTATGTCGGGAGCCACTCGGTTGGGCTGAATGGGCTAGTGAACTATAACCAGCGGCATGCTAACACCGTCCCGTTCGCCGAAAAGCCCAAGCCGTACCCGGCGTTGGGTGGCATTCTCATGTGGGAAAACATCTGCTTTGCCAGCTATGAAGCCCTGCAGGCGGAGGTGTCGCGGAGGTTCGC
>JAEHDI010000208.1 GCA_016880505.1 Bryobacterales bacterium
GAACGGGGTCGGCGGCGATCAATGCCGTGGACGCGTTCACGTTCCCGAATCTGCGCACATTCACCATTGGACTGAGCTCGACGTTCTAAGCTGGTCCTCCCCGCCGTACCGGTAGCGTGGGTACGGCGGGGAGGACGTGCCCCTTTTTCCGTGGAGGAGTAAACGATGTCCAAGTTTCGGTTTGTAGCCGGCGCTTGCGTCCTGATCGGCCTGGCCGCCTGTGCCGACGCGCTCGTGGTCGACAATCAGAATGATCCGAATCGTGACCAGGCGCTCGGGCGTCCGGCCGACGTCGAGGCGTTCATCTCGAATACCTACGCGCAGATCCAAAACGCCACGCTGGGCGGATCGAACGACGATCTGCAGACGCAGCTCCAGGTGATGGGTATGGAGAACACGTCGGCCCTGGCCAATTTCGCCATGGGCCCACGCGGCTCCATTCCACGCACTTCGATTGAAAACACCCGCAACAGCACGGGGAGCAACGGGAACTATCGCGACTTCCAGGTGCTGCACCGCGCCGGTCGTATGGCGACGATCGGCATCGCGGCCATCAATCGTCTGATTACGCTGGGCACGGCCGCCCAAGATGCGCGGGCCCGTTCATTCGCGCGGTTCGTGCAGGGCGTCGCGTACGGCAATCTCGCGATCGCGTACGACTCCGCCTCACTCATGAGTGAGACTGACGACCCGCAGGCCACCCAGCCGCTTTCGGGCTACCAAACGGTCATGGATGCGGCCTATGTCATGCTTGACTCCGCCATTACCATCGCGCGCGCGAATCCCGGTTCGTTCCCGATCCCCAATACCTGGATCAGTGGGGTCACGCTCGATACGACGCTGTTCTTCCGCTTGATCCGCTCGTACAAGGCGCGGTTCCGCGCCAGCGTGGGACGCACGCCGGCGGAGCGGGCGGCTGCCGACTGGGCAGCGATCATTGCTGATGCCAATGCCGGCATCACCACCGATTTCAACATTTCGATGAATCCGACGGCGGGGTGGGATGTCGTGTGGCCGATTCAGGCCTACGCGACCGGTCCGGCCAACTGGCATCAGATGTCGCAGTTCTTGATGGGGATGGCGGACAGCTCGGGCGGCTACGACGCCTGGCTCAACACGACGCCGTCGCTGCGCCAGCCGTTCCTGGTCGTGACCAGGGACCTGCGCTTCCCGCAGGGCAGCACGCGCGCCGCGCAGATCGCCGATTCCAATCGCGCCGGGTTCCGCACGTTTACCGGGTTCCCCTACGTCCGGAATCGCCAGGCGGGGCTGGGTATATCCGCCATGCTCGCGTGGCTGGCTATAAAACCCGAGATCGTCCACGAGGAAATTCCGGGAGGAATAATCGTACGTGGAAAAAAAGAGCCATTGTCCGCTCTGGATTCGCCCCAGGGCGATGCGACCTGCCGAGCCATCGAGCGTTTGATCGGGCATGGATAGCGGAGCCGCCCGCGAGCCGGCAACATAGCCATCGATAAGATACGTATCATCCGAAAAACGGAGGCTCCAGTCGATGCCTCCGCTGTACGACGGAAGGTATCGATCCTTCATCGCACCGGTGGCAAGGAATCCAATCTTCGATCCGGGCGACACTTCCTTTGAAATTCGGGCAACAGAGTACCCCGCCATCGGCTCTATCACGAAAGGAGCGCCGAGATTTCCCGAGACATCCTTTTGTACCGCAACCTCCTCATCCGTGACGGCCGAGACAATTCCGTACGTGAACCCATCCTCGGTCCTTCCCGTGAGCTTCGCTGCGCCAAGAATAGTCGTCAGCCGGGGATTCTCGTCGTAGACATATCCCGAATCCGGCGGCCGTGAGTA
>JAEHDI010000209.1 GCA_016880505.1 Bryobacterales bacterium
AATAACGGAAGTCGACGGGGACCGGCTGCCCCTGCACATCCGCCGATCCGGCGGGGGTGCCTGCGGCCCGTGAGAAATTCGCTGAGGCGAGAGTGGCGCTCGAACCTCCAAGAAACGTCCTGCGGGTGAGTGCATTCATGGAGCTATCTCAAACTGGAAAATATCCGCATCAGGAGCCGCCAGCACGCGATCGTAGTCGGTGGGCCGGCTCGCTGCAAGACGATAGACAAACACTGTCTTCTGATGCCGGATCCGGACTGTATCCTCGTCGGCGAATTGAATACCGCCGCGGCCGGGCGTCGCACGCGTGATGCCGATGAGCGCGTCGATGAGGCAGCCGCGGCTGATGGGCGCGGTGATCCGCCACTCTTCCGGCTCGTTCAGGCCAAGCGTCTCGGCGCGAAAGTGCTCGATTATCCGGGCGGCGAGCGCGAGGTCCGGACACCGCTCACCATGGAAGCGTAGCGCCTGGCGCAACAGCGAGTCGCGCATGGCCTCACGGGAGGATGGCTGTCCGATCTGCGCGTTGCTGGCGGAGAAGATGATGTCCCGACTGCAGAAATACGGCTTAAGGTCGATGACTTCGGTGCCGTCCAGAAAGTCGAGCAGATCGACGTCGATCGTTCCATCGCGCACGCGGAGAATCTCGGCGGCGGTCAGGCCAATCGGGTTCGGACGCGCCGGAGAGCGAACGGCGAAAACGCCGTGGAGTCCCTGCGGCCCGGCGTCCGAGACGCCGCGGGGCGTGACCTGGAGGAGTCCGCGGTCCGCCTGATCCAGCCAAGCGAAGACCCAGATGTGAGAGTGCTTCTCCAGACGATGCAGCCCATCCCGGAATTCGGGGAACACCTCGACGCTTGCCGGAGCGCCGAACGGCGGCATCGCCTTACTTTCACGGATCTGTGAGCGGACTACTCCGATCGCCCGCAAGTTCATCGATTCCTCCGGGAGCCGGCGCCGTGCCGGCGTACGCTGTGCATTATAATTGCGACGTTATGAAATATCGCCATCGCGTGTTGGCGCTCCTGTTTCTGCTCTCCATCATTACCTACATCGACCGGGTCTGCATTTCGGTAGCGGGACCAAGGATGCAGCAGGATCTGGACATCTCCCCGGAGCGCTGGGGGTGGGTGGTTGGCGCCTTCACCCTCTCGTACGCCATATTCGAGATTCCGACCGGGGCCATGGGCGATCGCGTCGGGCCTCGCGCCGTGTTGACGCGGATCGTTGTTTGGTGGTCCGTGTTCACCACCCTGACGGGCACCGTATCCAATTACCTTCTGCTCCTGCTCACCCGTTTTCTGTTCGGCGCGGGCGAGGCGGGGGCCTACCCGAACAGTTCGGCCAGCATTTCCCGATGGTTTCCGACGGAGGAGCGCGCCCGCGCGCAAGGGGTCGTATGGATGGCAAGCCGCATCGGAGGGGCGGTCTCGCCGTTGCTCGTCGTGCCCATTCAACGGTTATACGGCTGGCGGGTATCTTTCTGGCTTTTCGGATTTCTCGGCGTCATTTGGGCAGTGGTCTGGTACTTCTGGTATCGTGACCATCCGTCCGACAAGCCGGGCGTGACCGCGGCGGAAATGAAGGAGATCGGCGCGGCGCCGAAAAGCGCGCACCATGGCCTCCCATGGCGACAGGTTCTCCGGGAAGGCAACCTCTGGTACATCATGCTGATGTACCATACCTACTGCTGGGGCGCCTATTTCTACCTTTCCTGGCTTCATACCTATTTGCAGAAGGGACGCGGATTCACCGAGGGAGCGATGGCCGTCTGGTCGACGCTTCCATTTATCGTCGGGGCTTGCGGAAACCTCGCGGGAGGCACGATCAGCGACGTGCTGGTCCGCCGCTATGGGTTGAAGGTGGGCCGGCGAACGATCGGTTCACTCGGACTGGCGCTATCGGCGCTGTTCATGCTGATGACAGCGATGACCGGGAGCAAGACGGCGGCGGCTATCTTCCTCGCGCTCGGGTACGGCAGTATGGACTGCATGTTGCCGGTGTCGTGGGCGGTCTGCCTGGACGTCGGGAAGAAATATGCGGGAGCGGTGACGGGGGCGATGAACATGGCGGGACAGTTCGGCTCATTCCTGTCGGCGGTCGTGTTCGGCTACATCGTCAAGATATGGGGAGACTACAACCTGCCGCTCTTCCCGATGGCCGGGATGCTCTTCCTCAGCGCGCTGCTGTTTCTGAAGATCGATCCGACGCGCCAGTTAGTGCCTGAGGCGCAGCAGGTTCCGGCGCCGGAACCCGGACGTGTTTGAGATTCTGGAACACACGGCGGATATCGGA
>JAEHDI010000210.1 GCA_016880505.1 Bryobacterales bacterium
AGTTCGTCTTCGGACTCCGGCGGCGCTGTAGTGGGCTCCAACGGGCAGATTTCGCTGGAAAACGGACGGATGAGCACGAGACCGCACCCGTCCTTCACCCTTCGGGCCAGCGCCTCGCGCGACGTGGCAGTCAGCGCCTTCCAACCGTGACTCAGCGGAAGCAGGATCGCATCGAATTGCTTCGTTGAGGTTAGTTCCTGTTCCAAGTACGAGTAGACGAGATTCAGGTCGCCCCGCTCCGCGCGGGCGCCGTAGTCACGGCCGAAGCACATCGTCCACTTGTTGACGTCCCAGGCAGGGTCGATGCTCACGGTGGTGAGATCGAGCGACAGGCGCTGTGCCAGTTCGACGACAGTTCGGCCCTCATCAACCGAAGACACCGCGAGCAGGCGGATCGGGCCGCCGGCCAGTGGCTTTGCCCACTTGACGTGCGGCGTCTCGATCTCGAGCGTATAAGGGGTCTCCAGGCGTTTGGAACTCCCCTTGCGCGCGCCCATGCCGACGTCCTGCGCGTGCGCCGGCGTACGCGCCGCCGTGGCGGCTGTAGCCGCCGCGACGCTCGTCCCGAGGAACTGTCTTCGGTTCCAGTCTTGTTTCCTCATTTCATCTCCAGGTCTAATTCGCTTCAGTAGACAGTCGACAGCCTGCGTGGGGCGGAGCGATGCGCCGCCCCCGGCACATTCGGAAGAAAGTCTCAGATGTACGCGATGACGTCGATCTCCACCAGCGAATCTCCGGGGATCCCGCCGGCTGCTGCGATCGTCGTGCGCACCGGTGGTTCGCTGCCAAAACGGCCCTGGAAGGCCTCGTTCATCGCCTTGTAATCCTTCAAGTCGTTCAGGTACACATTGCACTTCAGGACTTTTTCCATCGACGAGCCGGCGTTCTCCAACTCCTTCTGGACCTCGTCCAGCACGTGTTTGGTGTGCGCCGTGATGTCCCCTTGGAAGTGCGCGCCCTTACCGGCGATGAACAGCAGATTTCCGTAGGACACGGCTCCGGAGAACAGCGGCGTCTTCTTCGGTTTCTCTCCGCGATAGTGAACCTTCTTAACGGGTCCGGCTGCGGCCTTGGCCGCACCAACGGCGGCCGCGACGCCGGCGGCCACTTTCAGCAAGCTTCTGCGATTCTGTTTCATGAATTCCTCCGTGACGTTTAAAAGGTGTAATCATAATTCTATGAGACGACGCACCTTTCTGGGAATTCCGGCTGCTGCTCCATTGTCGTTTTCCGCTGATTCGGCGCCGGTGCCCAGATACAAGGTGGTCAGCGCCTATAAATCACAGGCCGGCCAGGGCATGCCCGGCTTGTTTCCCGGATCCGTCGTTTCGGTGCATTCGAATGCATCCATCGACGAAACCACCGAGAAGGTCAACGCACCAGCGGTGGCCCAGATGATGGCCGAAGGAATGAAGGCGCTCTGCGGAGTCAAGAACCCGCGAGACGCCTGGCGGCGCTTCTTCGCCCCGCAGGACGTCGTCGGAATCAAAGTCAACTGCTCGGGCGCCCCCGGGATCATGTCGACGCCGGCGGTGGTAGCGGAGATCGTTCGCAATCTGGTTGCGGTTGGCGTCAAGGCGGACCAAGTCCACATCTACGAGCGCTTCCAGGGCCAGTTGGACAGCGTGAATTACGCGGCGTACGTGCCCCAAGGGGTGAACATTTTTGCAATGGAGGGGTGGTGGCGGGGTAGTAGCCGCAACTATGATCCTAAGACCTATGTCGAGGTGGACTTCTTCGGTGAAGACGACACACGGTCCAACCTCGCCCGGCTCGTTTGCGACCCTCTCACGAAGATCATCAACGTGCCGAACATGAAGGACCACGGCGCTTCGGGCGTGACGGGCTGCCTGAAGAACATCGCCTACGGCAGCTTCTCGAACGTGGCGCGATCGCACAGCGACGCGCGGACACACACGCTTTCCTTTATCGGGACGCTGGCCGCGGTGGAGCCGCTCCGTTCGAAGACCGTGCTTCAAATCATGGACGGGCTTCGCGGCGTCTGGCACGGAGGGCCGTTCTCGCCTTCGCGCCGCTACAGGTTCTACCCGAAGCAAATGATGTTCGGCACGGACCCAGTGTCGATCGACCGGCTGCTGCTCGACATCATCGAAAACAAGCGGAAGGCGGAGGGCGCCCTCTCTGTCTGGGATCGCTCGACGGCTCATGTGAAACGGGGCGGTCTCGACTCTCCGCCCGACGTGAATCGCTACATACGCGAACCCGGGCACATCGAATATGCGTCGAAGCTTGGTCTCGGGGTGTATGACGTCGCCAAGATCCGCGTGAAGAAGATCGAACTCTGATGATTGCCGTCATTCTTGCCCTCGTGTTGCCGGCGCTCTATTGGGAGCAGGGGCCGGAGACCGCTCCCACGCTTCGGGAAGCCGGTGTGGACTGCGTCCATGTACCCGCGGCCGGTGCTGCCGCTTGGGAGAAGGCCGGGTTTTGCCACGTGGGTGTCAGCCCGGCTACGCTCGAGGGCTTCCAGAAGGCGCTCACTCCGGGTGTGCGAATGATCGCCAATGAAGCCTCGGCGACGCGCGCGCCGTGGATCACCGCCAACGGCTGGCGTTTCGAGCGGGCCAACGACAAGCAAGGTTACCTTTATGAGGCGAAAGCTGGTGCGGCTGCACTGTCGGCGGCAGAGGCGTTCGCATACGGTGCGGAGGCCTTAATCCGCGTCGAACCGGCCGACCTCAAGGAATTCGGACGTATGCTGGGGTTTCTGAAACGGGCGGAAAAACCACCTCTGCCTTCTCTGGCTGACGTCGGCGTCGTGGACGACGGCTCAGCGCTTGTAGGCGAGGTCATGAACCTATTCCTCCGTCGGAACGTGCTATTTCGTGCGTTAGAAGCTCCGGATCCGAGTTATCCGATCAACATCCAGTTGGGCGTGAACTACCCGAAGTCCGAGGCCGCCAACCCGGGAGCCTTCGCGCTCAAGATCCGCCGGCAATTGACCGACGAGAAACGCCTGCTCCAGATCTTCGGGAGCGCGGTCGTCATCGGGCGGTTCACTTCGGACGGGAAGACCGCCCGGCTCCACCTGCTCAACTACGGTAAACGGCCGGTTGAAGGGTTGCGCGTGAGGATGAGAGGGACCTACGGCAAACCGGCTCTACTCGTTGCTGGTCAGGAGAACTCCGCGGCGGAGGACTACATGGTCGCGGACGGCGGCACGGAGTTCAGCATCCCGGTGATGGGCGCCTACTCTGTGGTTGATTTTGATGTCGTCCAATGACAATGCAACCGCAACGTCACGGGATTGTCATGAGTTTGTAACAATCGTTGCGTTATCTTTACGGTAAGTCAGATCTATGAAGAAGATTCTGCTGGTCGAGGATGACGCGGACCTGTTCGTGTTGTTGAAATACAACCTGGAGAAAGAAGGTTATGCTCTCGTAGGTTCACACACCGGCAAGGGCGTTCTCGAACTGTGTCGCCGCGAGAGGCCCGATCTCATCATTTTGGACATCATGCTTCCGGACTCGGACGGCCTGGACATCTGCAAGAGCATTCGTAGTCATCCCGAACTCTCCCATACTCCGATCATCTTCCTGACGGCAAGGGCGGCCGAAACGGATCGCATCGTCGGGCTGGAACTCGGCGCCAACGACTACATCGTCAAGCCGTTCTTCGTCCGGGAGTTGATCGCCCGGATCAAGATCCAGTTTCGTGGTCAGGCCACACCGGCAAGAATTCTAAAGGCCGGCCCGCTCGAACTGGACCGCAACACCATGCAGGTCCGACTCAACGGAAGCCTGCTCGCTTTGACGGCAACCGAGTTCCGCCTGCTCGAATTCCTGATGAGTCGTCCTGAGGTTGTTTTCAGCCGGGAACAGTTGCTCGATTCCGTCTGGGGGCACGAAAGAGCCGTGACAGACCGGACAGTTGATGTGTACATTCTTCGTCTTCGGCAGAAGATCGAGGCTGATCCGTCGAACCCCCAGATGATTCGATCTGTCAGAGGATTCGGTTATACTTTCGCCGTGGATACTGAAGAGACTGCCGGCAAACACAGCCCCGCCGTCACACACAGTTAGCAAACCTTATCTGCCAGGTTGTGTTGTGGCGCAGGCCATCGTTTCCCGTGGCCTGCGAGGGCGGCAGACGACAAAAGCTGATCGTCTCCCCCACGACACACGCAAGTCCCCTGCCTGCAACGTGGTCGTCACAGCGACGCCCTGCGCGCCGGTGTTGTGGAACTGAGAATTCACTTTGCTGTAATCGAATCGTAACTTGATATTTCGAAAATGTTACTAGGAGACAACCCTTGCGACGCTCTATTCCTGCTCTGTTGCTGTTTGCTGCGACGATCCCCGCGACTGGTCAGGTCCTGATCAACGGGGCCGGGGCGACCTTCCCGTACCCTATCTATGCCAAGTGGTTTGACGAATTCCACAAGAAGAACCCACAGGCCCAGATCAACTACCAGTCTATCGGTTCCGGCGGAGGCATCCGGCAGTTGCTGGCCGGGACGGTCGATTTCGGGGCGTCCGATAGCCCGATGACCGACGAGCAGCTCTCGAAGTCGCCTTCGCGGATCCTCCACTTTCCGACGGTGCTTGGGGCGGTGGTGGCGACATATAACGTGCCTGGAGTGACACAGGAGCTGAACTTCACTCCGGAGGCCCTGGCCGGAATCTACCTGGGAACGGTTACCAAATGGAATGATCCGGTCCTCGCGAAGGCGAACCCGCGCGCGAAGCTGCCCGCCGCGGCCATTATTCCGGTGCGGCGTTCCGACGGCAGCGGCACGACATTCGTCTGGACGGATTTTCTGTCCAAGGCCAGCCCGGCGTGGAAATCAAAGGTGGGTTCGGGGAATGCGGTGAGTTGGCCCGCCGGTCTCGGAGCCAAGGGTAACGAGGGTGTCTCAGGACTGGTAAAGCAGACGCCGAACTCGATCGGATACGTGGAGCTGGTGTACGCCATCCAGAACAAGATGGCGTACGGTCGTATCCAAAATGCGTCCGGCGCCTTCGTCAGACCCGATCTCAATAGCG
>JAEHDI010000211.1 GCA_016880505.1 Bryobacterales bacterium
GTTCGCATGGCCCGTATCGAAGCAGAACCCCAACTCGAGATGCGTCTCGCCCAGAAAATAGGTCAGGCGTTCGGCGCTCGAGAATCCGTTCGGGATGTTTTCTAGAAGTACCTGTACGCCGCGATGTCCCGCGAAGAGGCTCAGTTCCTCCAGCGACGTGAACGCGGCTTCGATCTTCCGATCGTCGTACTCTTCCTGCGCCATCCCGATGTGCTGGATGAAGTAGCGGAACGGGATGGTCTCGGCGATCTCCAGCGCGCGCTTGATTTCGTCGAGCATCTCCACCCTCCGGGGCTTGGAGGTCTCCGTGATGGTGATCACCGAATGCGGCCCGGACCGCCCCCAAACGTCGTCGGTGTACATCGGGCTATGCAGCGAGTGCAGAATCAGTTCCGAGTCGTGGAACCAGTGTGCGATTTCGTTGATCTGCGCCCGGTTTCGGTAGTCCAGGTGCTGCTTGGCGCAAAAAATCTCCACTCCTGGAATGCCCGCGAGCCAGATCCTGTCGAGCCACACGGTGGTAAGCCGGTGGTTCACAATCAGGTGAGTCGATAGATAGTGATCCATGCGTGTCAGTAACCGCTTGCCTTGCCTTCCGAGCGCGAATCCGCGGCGCCCTGGAGCCATCCGCCCTCGGCCAGAATCGCAGCCGCTTCGCCGATCCCCGAGACGGTTTCCACGTTGTGGCCCCGTCCACGGAGGAGCGCCAGCGTATCGGGCGAGAATCCCGGCTCCATGAACAACGTGTCCGGCTTCCACTGGTGGTGAAAGCGAGGACGGTCGACCGCGTCGCGAACGTTCATGCCGAAGTCGATAACGTTCAGGAGCACCTCGAGAACCGTGCTGATGATCCGGCCGCTGCCTGGCGAGCCGGCCACCAGGAACAGTCGCCCGTCGCGCAGCACAATCGTCGGCGTCATCGACGAGAGCGGGCGCTTGCCCGGTTGGATCGCGTTCGCTTCGCCCTGTACTAGGCCGGCGGCGTTCGGCGAACCGGGCTTGGCGGTGAAATCGTCCATTTCGTTATTGAGCAGGAATCCCAACCCCGGCGCCGTCACTCCGCATCCGTAGCCGCCGTTGATCGTATACGTGACACTGGCGGCGTTCCCCTGCGCATCGACGATCGAGTAGTGCGTTGTTTCCGAGCTCTCGTAGCCGGCAGGGTCGAGCGCGCTCACTTCCGAGCTCCTGGTGGCGCGCTCCGGATCGATCGACTCCCGCAGCTTCGCGACGTAGCGCTTGTCGAGCAGTCCCGCGACCGGCACCCGGACGTAATCGGGATCGGCAAGATACGTGTTCCTCGCTGCGAAAAACCGCCGCATCGTCTCGGCGACGAAGTGGATCGAGGCGGCCGAACCCGCTCCGTGCTTCTCGTAACCTGACTTTTCCAGGACACCCATCATCTGGAGGATGCCCGTGCCGCCAGAACTCGGCGGCGGCGCCGTCAGAATTTCATACCCGCGATAGCGGCCCCGTAGCGGTTCGCGCTCGACGGCTGAGTACTGTTTCAGGTCCTCGAGCGTGATCAGCCCGCCGTTGGCGACCATGCCGGCGGCGAGTTTCCTCGCCGTCTCGCCCTCGTAGAAATCGGCCGCGCCGCTTCGCGCGATGCGGTCGAGCGTGCCCGCCAGCTCGGGCTGCCGAAACCGCTCCCCGGCTTCGTAGTATGCGCCGTCGCGCTGGAAGATCCGGCGGGATTCCGGAAATCGTGCCAACAGGCGGCTTGCCCGAAGCGATCGCGCCAGCCCGTAGGACACGTCAAAACCGTCTCGGGCCAGGCTCACCGCTGGTGCGAGCAGACCGGCCCACGGCTTCTTGCCGTATTTCCGATGCGCAAGCTCGAGCCCGCGAACCGTTCCTGGTACGCCCGCCGCACGGTAGCCGGCTTCGCTGTCTTGCGTGGGATTCCCATCCGGCCCCAGATACATGTCGCGCGACGCCTTCTTCGGTGCGCGCTCGCGGAAATCGATAAAGGTGGTCCGTCCGTCGGTGACCCGGAGCAACATGAACCCACCGCCGCCGATGTTGCCCGCCGCCGGAAGGGTGACCGCCAGCGCGAATCCGACGGCCACAGCTGCATCCACCGCGTTCCCGCCCGCGCGCAGAACCGCCACGCCCGCGTCGGTGGCGTGCGCCTCGCGCGTCACCACCATGGCGTGGCGTGCGCGGACGGGCTCCGCCGCCCGAGCGTGAAACCCCCACGGCACTGCGACCAGCAGCGCGCCGAGCGCCAGAATTTCGCGCATAAACCTCGATTGTAGCCGACCGGGAGCAACGGCTTCCCGCTCTTAGCCCTTCGCCGCGAGTCTCCGCCGCCACTCGAACAGCACGACTCCCGCAGCTACCGAGACGTTGAGGGATGAGATCCGTCCCGCCATGGGGATGCGGACGAGGAAATCGCAGTGTTCCTTCACCTGACGGTGCAACCCTTTGCCCTCGCCCCCCAGGACCAGCGCAGCCGGTGACGTGAATTCCACGGCATCGTATGAGTGCTCGCCCCGCTCGTCGAGCCCGTAGATCCAAAATCTTCGAGACTTCAAAGTCTCGATCGCGCGGTTGATGTTGCCCGTCCGTGCGATGGGCATGTACTCCAGCGCTCCCGCAGACGCCCGTCCGACCACCTCGGTTATCCCGACTGCCCGCCGCTCGGGGATCACCAGCGCATCAACTCCGGCGGCGTGCGCCGTCCGGATCACGGCGCCAAGATTGTGGGGATCCTCGACGCCATCGAGCAGGACAACCATCTTCGCCCGTTCGATCACCTGGTCCAAGGAAGCATAGCGGTGCGCCGCGGCCAGCGCAATCACGCCCTGGTGCACGGCGCCCGCCGCCATCCGGTCCAGCACTTGCCGCGGTTCGAACCGCGACGGCACTCCCTGTTCGCGGCAAAGGTCGATGATCTCCTGGAGGCGCGATCCGGCCGCGCCTTTCGCAATCACCACCCGCTCCACTGGCCGCTTCGCCCGCAGCGCTTCCAGCACCGGATGAATCCCGAGAAGTTGCATCACTCGTTCAAGTCCTCCACCGTTCCGCTTCGTCGCGCATGGCTGTGAAAAGCTCCGGCGTCAGGCCGAATCCGAAAACCCGCGCCATGATCTGGCTCCATCCGTGCAGGAAATACTCCCAGCCGTCGACGGCTCGAATCCCCTGTGCCCGTGCATGTTCGAGAAACAGGAGATCGCCGCGATAGTTGAAGTCCCATGCGACCGACCAGGCCGGAAACCGGGCTTGCGCGGTAATCGGACAACCCGGCCGGTCCTTTCCCATTCCGGTCGCGTTCACTATCAGGGCGCCTTCCGCCATCGTCCCGAGAATGCGGTCGTGGTTCTCGGGAACGTTCACCAACATGCACTCCGCCGGTGCCAGCTCGCTCGCTTCGACGATCCGGCCGGCGGATACTTCCGTAAGGGTCACGCGCGACGGACGGTGCCGCCGGGACAGGTGGACCGCCAGTGCCACGGCCGCTCCTCCCGCCCCCATGATCAGCACCTCTCCCTGAAACGGCCCGTTGCCCGTCACCTGCCGCAGCGCCAGGCCCGAGGTCAGCGTGTCGATGGCGACGCCCGTCATCCGCCCCTCGCGCCTCACGATGCAACTGACCTCGCGCAGAGCCTCGGCATCGCCGTCAAAGCCGTCGAACAGGTCCCGGGCATGAGCATACACCGCAGTTTTGTGCGTGGTGACCAGCGCGCCCCACGCCGCCGTATCGTCCCGAAGCCTGCGGATCGCCTCCCGATACGCCTGCGGCGGCGCCCCGGGTTCGATATCGAGGCCCACGAGTTCCGAACCGTCGATCCCCGCAAGCTTCGCCCACTGCGGAAATAGTGCGTGAATCGAGGACGCCGCCGTCGTCACGCCGATGAAATACATCCGCCGCATGCCGATCCGAAGGATAACGTAGTGCCCGGAGCGCCGCCAACCCTGCCGCCTAAGCCCAACTTTCTGAATGCCTTACTCCGGGAGGTTGACGCAGCCCCACCCATCCCGTACCATGACGGTTGTTGCGCGGGCGAACATGGCCGACCTGCCTCTGGACGACAGCACACCACAAATTCCGGACCGG
Source organism: Bryobacterales bacterium (assembly GCA_016880505.1). Lineage (GTDB taxonomy): Bacteria > Acidobacteriota > Terriglobia > Bryobacterales > Bryobacteraceae > JAEHDI01. The sequence goes on from JAEHDI010000211.1 coordinate 4,064, forward strand.
CTCTACTTCCGTATCGGCGAAGTCAGCCAGTTGGTCGGAGTGCCGCCCCACGTCCTGCGCTTCTGGGAAAAGAGTTTCCCCGCGCTTTCGCCGAAGAAATCCGGGACTGGCCGGCGGCTTTACCGGCGCAAAGACGTCGAACTTCTCCTCGAGGTGAAACGCCTGCTTTACGAGCGCCGCTATACGATCGAAGGCGCCAGGAAACACCTCGAATCGCGGCCGCGCCGCGCCGTCCAAAAGCCCGCGCAGGAGGCTTCGCAGGCGACGCTCTTCGCTGCCCCGCCCGCTCTCGAAAGCATCCGCCACGAACTCGCCGAGATTCTCGCGCTGCTAAAACGTCGCTGAGACCGCCGTTAGGCGTCTTCCCCGCTGAGTCTCTCGAGCAGAACCTGTGCGGCCTTCTGCCCTGCGCTTTTTTTCGAGAGCGCCTCTGCCTGCCCGGCCAGATCGTGGCCGATGCGCACTTCCACCGTGAACGTCTTCGCGTGCTCGGGACCACGCTCCTTGACGATCGCGTAGCGGGGAGGTGGCAGTCGCCGGGCTTGTGCCAGCTCCTGGAGAGCGCTTTTGAAGTCGATGATCGGCAGTGCCGGACTTTGCGAAAGCGCTTCGACCCCGCCGGCCACGTGCCCGAGCACAAACTGCCGGGTGGCCTCAATTCCGCCATCCAGGTAGATCGCGGCGATCAGCGCCTCAACCGCGTTTGCCAGTAGAGCCTTCTTGTCCCGGCCCCCACTCAACTCCTCTCCACGGCCTAGCAGCAGGTAGTCCCCGAGCCTGAGTTCCTGTGCTACTTCGTGGAGATGGGACGCGCTGACGAGGTGGGCTTTCAGTTTCGAGAGTTGTCCCTCAGGAAGGCCGGGATGCTGCCGGATCAGGGCTTCACTAACGAGGAATCCCAGGATGGCGTCACCCAGAAACTCCATCTGCTCGTTGTCCCCGAGCGTGGCTTCGCCGGCGGCGAACCTTTCGTGGACGAACGACTTGTGAGTCAGCGCGCGGGACAGGATGTCACGGTCGTGGAAGCCGTGGCCAATCGCCTCCTCAAGGACGTCCGGTTCCGCGCGCATTGGATCTGCGGCCCGGTTACGGTTTCTTGACTTCAATCTGCGGCGGTGCGTTGTTAGCTGGCGCCGCTCCTCCGCTCTTGGCCTGTGTAGCTCTCGCCTTTTCCGCCTGGGCGATCTGCCGGATCTGCGGATGCAGGTTGGGCGTGGCAAGAACCTTGTCCAGAACCGCGATCGACTCGTCGGGTTTTCCGGCCTTGGTGTAAGCGACTGCCAGCCGCAACATTGTGCTCGGGTTGGGCGTCGGGTCGATCTCTACCGCTTTCTTAAAATGCTCGATGGCCTTGTCGTTCTGTGCGCGGGCGAGCGCAGCCAAGCCGAGCGCTTCCAGTCCCTGCGCTTCGAAGCCTTTCTTGAGTCCCTCCCACTGCTCGTCGGTGAGGTTCGGATTCGGCTTCACCGCCGTCTTCACTGCCTCGTCGGCCTGCTGCACGTACTTCTCAACCGACTTCAGCTTCTCTTCCTTGTCCAGATCGTGCTCGCGCGTGCGTTGCGCGATGGCGCCGGCGAGCAGAAGCATCGCCTGGTAGTGCTTGGGGTCCGCCTGCAAGGTCCGCTCTGCATAGACGACCATCTTGTCGAAGTCGTTCTTCATCCCGTACGCTTCGGCTGAATAATAAAGTGCGATGATCTTGAAATCCGTGTCGGCGTACTTGTTCAGCAGATTGTCGGACGCGGTGATGATCCCGTCCGGGCTCTGGGACTGCAATGCAGTCTGAAGCGCCATGACCGCTTCCGCCTCGCCCTTCGACTTCACCGTCAACTGCTTCGCCGCTTGTCCTAACAGCAACCCGGTGGCGCACGCCACGCCGAGGACAAATCTCAACACTGCTCCGTTTCTCATGTATGACTCCTAAAGTACGGCCTTCATCGATCCAAGATGACCGGCCTTTACTTACTTATCCTTTCTGAACGATTCCTGCAACCCTTGTTCGGCCGCCTTGCGCGCCGCCGCGGATGCTCCTGCCACCTCGATGGCGGCCTGATAATGCTTTCCAGCCTGCTCTCTCTCGCCCGCTGCGTCCGCGAGCCGACCTAGGTAAACGAGCGTCCACGCCTTCACCTGCGGCTCCGGAGCCAGTTCGAGCGTCTTCAGAAACAGCTGTTCGGAGAGTTCCGGATCCTTTTCGAGCGCGGCGATCCTCGCCAGCCCATAGTACGCCTTCGCGTGCAGCGGCTTCTCGCTCGTCTCCCGCAACACGCGAAGGTAACGCTCCTTCGCGGCGGCGAGTTCACGGCTGCGGTAAGCCTCCTCCGCGTCTTCCAGCGTCTTGTTCGCGCCCGTCAGTTCGATCTTTCTTTCCGCCGGCACCACTTTTGCCCTGCGTACGGGCCGCTCCGCGAGAAACTCCACACTCTCCAACCGCCGCTCCTCCTTTTTCAGATCGATGGACTTCGCCAGCTCCGGAAAGTACAGTCGCATCGCCTGCTCCTGCGACTCAAAAACCGGCAACTGTTCTGCGAAATGCGGCGCGAGAATGAAGCCTTCCTTGAAGGCCTGGTCCACCAACGCCTGCCTGTTTCCACGCGGCGCCAGCCTTGCCTCGACCGCCTTGATCAGAGACTCGGTGGCCAGCAGCAGAAAGTCCGACTTGTAGTACTCCTCCAGCGCCGGAGCGCCCTGGGCGTAGTCGCCCAGAGCCTTCTTCTTGAGTATTTCCTCGGCGAACTTCGACGCCAGCGGGTCCAGCAGATAGTGCAGATACGCGTGCCGCACGTCCTCGACCTGCGGCTCGGGCGAAGGCGTCAGCACGATGAAGTACTCATCGGCATAGCTGCGGCTCTGGATCTGGTTCGGCGCGCCGAGCAGGTCGACATAGATCTGGAACCGGCGGCCGAGATAGCCGCTCGTTGCGCTGCGCAGGTACGCGTTGGCCTCGGTAACCGCGCGAGTCACCGGTTCGTGGTAGCGCGCGATCACCGCTTCGAACTCCGGCTGCGCCCGGCGCCAAAGTTCATCGATTCCGGCCTCCTTATGGAACCGCGCCATCAGTTTCGCGAAGCCTTCGAGCGGAACCACGTCCGGCGGCAGTTCGTTCTGGTGCAGCCGGTAGTTAAAGCCCGGCGCTTCATCCACCACCAGTGCAAACGAAACATACTGGCTCAATTCCGCAGTCTCATCCTTCTGACGGTGTTCGGAAAAGAAGCGTTTCAGATCCTCGAGACAGGGGATGTTCCGCGAAGCCAGTTCCTTGCGCACGATCTCCCGGAACGGATGGTTCGCCGCGGAGTCGATGTCCGCATCGTAGCCCGCCGCATTGATCGCCGCCAGCACGCTGAAGAGAGTCGGACTCGCGTCCAGTTGGCCCTGGTCGGCCGCGACACCAACGCCACAATATGCAAGCAGGAGGATTGCCGCGAGGAGAAACCGAATCAAAAATCCCTTACCTTCTCTTCCAGTTTAGCCTACTTCCCTCCACCGAACAGGATCACCGCCACGCCGCCCATCACCGCCCGCCCCGGCATCGGAACGCCGCGAATCTCCTCGTAACCGGCGTCGGCGAGGTTGGCGAACTGCAGGAACGGGCGCACTCGCCCCAGCGTCCGCGCGACGGAGACGTCAAGTACCGCATACGGATCGCTGGCATAGCGCTGTATTGCTCCGAGCCGCACGCGACCCACCAGGCCACCCGGCAGGCTGCTCTCCCACAACACGACGCCGGCATGCACCGGGTACTGGAAAACGTACCGCGATTCAAGCCCCGCGAGGGCCTTCTGCGCGCCTCGCAGGCCGGTGTAGCGGAAATCGAGGCGTTGTGATCCGCCAAGGCCGGCGATCACCGCTACCTCGGCTCCAGTGAAGTTCAGTCGCTGGATGTTGGTTGCGCGCCACAGTTCCGCCGGCGTGCTGCGCACGTAGTCGATGCCGTCCGTCTCCCGCCGGTGAAACACGGTTACCTCGCCCGATAATTTGCCACCCGCGTTCCAATCCGCGCCGGCGTCGTAGCTCCACGCAGTTTCGGGACGCAGATCCGGCGATCCGAGGTTCGCCGGGTCGTGATAGTAGAGGTCCGTGTACGAAGGCAGCCGGAACGCCCGACTCGCCGACGCTCGCAGCTTGATCCGCTGCGATAGCCACGCGCCTGCCGCCGCGGTCGGGCTGAACTGGCTTCGGAGCGGCCCGTAGATCTCCTCCCGCGCCGCGAGCGAGAAGGAGAACCTTCGCACCGCGCGCACGTCCAGCGCGGCGTAGGCGGCTCCCCGCGCCCGCTGGTGGTGGCCGAGATTATTGCTTGTGATCGTATCGCCGAGAACCTCCGCGCCGAAGTGAATCTGCGTGTTGCGCCCTGCCTCCTCCCGCCGGCGCAGCGCGCCCTGATAGCTCTCGACCGTGTGCCGGTTGGTGAAAACCTGCGGGCGGCCGCGGTACAGCACGAACAAGTCCGTGTGCCGGCGGAACGCGAACGACGCCTCGGTGCGCGCGCCGAGATCCTGCCGCAGAGCGGCGAACCAGGTCTTCGTTCGTTCCCACGAGGGAAAGTTGCCATAGAAATTCTGGGCGCCGAACGGACGGTCGCCGTGTACAAGCAGTACCGTCGACGAGCCCCAGGCGCTTTCGAGATACGACCGTGAGGCAAGCGACAGACTCCGGTAGTCCCGGTTGGGCAAAAACCCGCTCGAGAAGTCGCGAGACGCCGCCAGGTGCTGCGCGATCCGCCCCTTTACCGCAGCGATTGAGATGCTCTGCGCGTTCATCCCGAAATTCCCAAGCCCGGCCCGCAGACGTACCTCCCCTGCCTTCGGCTTCCTGGTTACGATGTTCACCACCCCACCGACTGCGTCTGAGCCATACAGAGCCGAGCCCGAACCTCGCAGCACCTCCACCGCGGCGACCGACTCCAGCGGCACGGGCACGTCCATGTTGTGATGTGCCGACTGGATGTCGTTCATCCGCAGTCCGTCAAGCAGCACCAATGTCTGACCGAACGTCCCCCCGCGGATTGAGACGTCTGCCTGAACGCCTCCGGGCGCGCGTTCCCGCAGATCCACAGACGGGATCAGGCGGAGCACCTCGGCGATGTTGCGAAGCA
>JAEHDI010000212.1 GCA_016880505.1 Bryobacterales bacterium
CTTGGGTACGGCTTGCCAAGGCCGCCGGACAGCGCTACATAGTGTTCACCTCGAAGCATCACGACGGATTCGCTATGTTCGATTCCGCGTTTACGGACTACACGATCACCAACACGCCGTACAAAAAGGACATCGTCGCTCAGCTTGCCGCAGCCTGCCGTGATGAGAAGATGCCGCTCGGCTTCTACTACTCGCCGCCGGACATGAACCACCCCGGCTACCGCGACACGTCGAAACCGTCCAGCGCGGGATGGAAGGGAGAGCCGGCGCGTCCCGAGTGGATGCTGTACCTGGTTTACATGGAAGCCCAGTTGCGCGAGTTGCTAACGAGGTACGGCGATGTCTTCGTGATCTGGTTCGACGGCCTGGGCAACCAGGAAAAGTACGATGGCTACCGCTTCCATAGATTGATCCGGGAGCTTCAGCCCGGCACGCTGATCAACAACCGGGTCGGCCTCCCTGGCGACTTTGAGACTCCCGAGCAGTTCACGCCAAAAGGGATCCCGCGGAAGACCGGGGGCGTCCGTATCGCCGGCGTCGAGCGTGATAAGCCGGGCGAGCTTCCCGGGGAGCCGCCTAAGCCGGAAGACTTTCGCCCGTGGGAGACGTGCATGACCATCAATCGCACGTGGGCCTACAACCGGAATGACCGCAACTTCAAGTCAACCACCGAACTGGTCCGCACGCTGATCGACGTCGCGAGCAAGGGCGGCAACTTCCTGCTCAATGTCGGCCCGACGCCCGAGGGAACCATTCAGCCTGAATTCGAGGAGCGCCTCGTCGGCATTGGCGAGTGGCTCAAAGTCAATGGAGAGGCGTTCTACGGCACCACCTACGGACCGCTCCAGAACCTGACGTTCGGGCGCACAACGGCGAAGGGCAAGACGGTCTATGTGCACGTGTTCGACTGGCCCTCCGGCGCGCTCGAGCTGAACGGTCTGCGCGCGAAAGTGTCAGCGGTGCGCCTGCTGGCCGGCGCCCGTGCTCTTACGTTCCGTCAATCCGGCGACAAGGTGACCATTGACATCCCGGTCCAGTCCCCGAGCCCCCACGCCGGAGTCGTCGCCATCGAGACCCGCTAGCCCATTTTTCTCACATGGGGTCCAACAAAAAGCCGCTTCTTCCGGGTGAGCAACCCTGAGCGTGAGCGACTTGGCCGGCAAGGCGGGCCAGGCCGGGATGCTGCTCACGCAGTACATCCGGACGCGCTGTAGCCTCCAAGTCCGTACCACGTCGCTCCCTGGCACCAATGAACGTGGAGAACGAGGCCGACGGTGCTTGGGGGCGCCTGAAGCGGCTCTGGACCCGCAGGATTACTTCGAGGACTAAACTGACCACGGAGGGCGCGGGACCGGCGTGGCGCGCCCAGGCGTCGATCACACGCGTGCTTACTGTGCTCGCAGTGTTTCCGCTGGATCTTGTTGAGAGGCACGTCTGGCAGGCAGAATGCTTGCGCAGATCGCCAGCAAGATGAGAAGTGCCGCTGTCGCGGCCAGCGTCAACGGATCTCGTGCGTTGACCTGATACAGCAGGCTCGCGATGAGGCGCGATCCCGCCAGCGCACCGGCAATCCCAATCCCGACACCACCCATGGCCAAGATCACAGCTTCGCGGACAATCAGATGTTGAACATCTGCCGGTCGAGCACCCAGGGCCATACGAATGCCAATCTCCCGGCGGCGGAGAACTACCACGTGCCAGAGTACGCCGTATATGCCGGTGCAAGCCAGGACCAGTGCGAGCCCGGCAAAGCCAGTAAAGATGATCGCCTGAAACCTCGGGCCGGCTCGCAGATCTTGCCATTGCTCGTCCATCATGCGGACTCGCGCAAGTAGTGCGCTGTCCATAGCTCGCAGGTTCTCGCGTAACGACGAACCAACTGGGGTCGGGTCGCTGGCCGTACGGATTATTACCTCGAGGCCCGCGTTATGTGTGATTCCCCCGCCTCTTGCCTTCTCTGGGGTCAACGGTAAGTAGATTTCAGGACGCGTTGGGTTTCGCAGTCCGTCGTTTCGTGTGTCTGCAACAACGCCCACAACACTCTTCCACGGAATTCCCACGCCATCGACCTGCTTGCCTATAGCGCTCTCCCCGAGAAAAGAGCGGTCTGCCAAAGTTTGATTGACCCCAGCGACGAAGCTGTTGCCGCCCTCGTCCGATTCCGTGAAATTGC
>JAEHDI010000213.1 GCA_016880505.1 Bryobacterales bacterium
CGAGCGATCAGGTCAAGCTGGGTCCGATGGGAGTCACGGTGAGCCGTCTGGCGATGGGGACCGGCACCAACGGCGTCGGCGGCAGCTCCAACCAGACCCGCAAGCTGGGGCTTCGCGGGGTCGCCGATCTTTTCCGCTCGGCGTATGACCAGGGCGTCTATTTCTGGGATTCGGCCGATCAGTACGGGACGCATCCGCACCTAAAGACGGCGCTCCAGAGCATCCCGCGCGAGAAGGTGGTCATCCTCACCAAGACGCATGCCTCCACCGAAGCCGAGATGAAGGCCGACCTCGACCGCTTCCGCCGCGAGCTTGGAACGGACTACATCGACATCGTACTCCTGCACTGCATGATGGACGCCGACTGGCCGTCCCGCAAAAAGGGCGCCATGGAGGTGATCGCCGAGGCCAGGGAAAAGGGCGTCGTGAAGACGCACGGCGTTTCCTGCCATACGCTTGAAGCCCTCAAGACGGCGGCGCGCGAGCCGTGGGTCCAGGTGGATCTCGCCCGGATCAACCCTGCCGGGGTAGCGATGGATGCCGACCCGCGGACGGTGATCTCCGTACTGCGCGAGATGAAGGCGGCAGGGAAGGGAATCATCGGCATGAAGATTCTGGGCGCCGGCCGGCTGCGGGACCGCGCCGACGAGTGCCTCCAGTACGCTCTGGGGCTGGACTGCGTGGACTGCTTCACCATCGGCAGCGAAAACCGGGAGGAGCTTGCCGGGCTGCTGAGAAAAATCCCGGCGGCCAGCATCCGCGGATAAGGTTCCGGCATCAAAACAGAGGAGGTTTTACGTTGATTAATCGACGCGATGCGTTGAAGACACTGGGTGCGTCCGCCGTGGCCGTGGCTGGCGGCGCCGTTCTTTCTCCGGCGGAAGCAGCGCAGGCCGCCGCTTCGGGACCGTTCACCCTGCCCGCCTTGGGCTACGCGTTCGACGCGCTGGAGCCGTACGTCGACGCGCAGACCATGCAGATCCATCACGACAAGCATCACGGCGCGTACGTGAACAATTTGAACGCCGCCGTTTCTAAGGCGCCGGAACTGGAGAAGAAGAGCGTCGAGGAGCTGATGGCGTCGCTCGCCTCGGTGCCCGAGTCGGTCCGTACGGCTGTCCGCAACAATGGCGGCGGCCACATCAACCACTCGCTGTTCTGGCAGATCATGACGAAGAACCCGGGCGGCAAGCCGTCCGGCGAGCTGGCCAAGGCCATCGACAAGCGGTTCGGCAGCCTCGCTTCCTTCCAGGAGCAGTTCACGAAGGCGGCGATGGGAGTCTTCGGCAGCGGCTGGGCCTGGCTCACGCTGGACGGGAGCAAGGAACTGGCGATCGAGTCGACACCGAACCAAGACAATCCGTGGATGACCGGGAAATCGCCGGTGCTGGGGATCGATGTCTGGGAGCACGCCTACTACCTCAAGTATCAGAACCGCCGGGCCGAGTATGTCGCGGCCTGGCAAAACGTGGTCAACTGGGACTTCGTTTCGGAGCGCTACAGCAAGCTGATATCGTAAGGAGGACATGCGCAAGGCTGTCCTGATCCTTTCGATACTTCTGTTCACACTCTCCGCCGCCTGCAAGAGGGGCGACCGAAAAGTCGTCGCGGTCATCGCACAGGGCCGGTCCCACCTGTTCTGGCAGTCCGTTCATGCCGGCGCCGCTGCGGCCGGCCGCGCCGCCGGCGTGGAGATCCTCTGGAACGCGCCCGCCACCGAAACCGACTACTCCGGCCAGTTGCAGATTGTCGAGGCGATGATCAACCGCCGGGTTGACGCCATCGCCGTGTCGCCCATCGACAAGAAATCGATGGTCGGCGTGGTGGAGCGGGCGGACCGCGAAGGCATCCCAGTGATCATCTTCGACACTGGGGTGGAGACCGACAAGTTCGTCGCGCACGTCGCCACCGACAACTACGCCGCCGGCCGCCTCGGGGCGCAGCGCGTGGGCAAGATCCTCAACGGGAAGGGCAAAGTGCTGATCGTCGCCTGCCAGCCCGGCTCGGCTTCGACGCTCGCCCGCGAGCAGGGGTTCGAGGACGATCTCAAGGAGAACTGGCCCGGAATTCAGGTGGTGGACAAGCGTTTCGGGATGTCCGACTTCGCGAAATCGCTCGCCGTCGCCGAGAACATGCTGACCGCGCACCCGGACGTGGACGGGATGTTCGCGTCGAACGAAACCAGCACGGTGGGCGCGGCCCAGGCGCTGAAGGGGCGTGGGAGCAAGGTCAAGCTGGTCGGCTTCGACTGGAGTCCGACGCTTCTCGATGACCTGCGTGGGGGCCTGATCGACTCCCTGGTGGTCCAGGATCCGTTCAAGATGGGTCACGAAGCGGTAATGCTGGCGGTGCGAAAGCTGAAAGGCGAGACGCCGCCCAAGACCAACCCGCTGGCGCCGCGGCTCGTCACCCGGGAGAATGTGGACGATCCGGACATTCACGCGCAGCTTCATCCGAAGCTGGAGTTTTAGGGGAGTCCGCAGGGAGAAGACTCGACGAACATCAGGACTGACTGCTTGATCCCGGTCCTTCGGTGACGCGCCGAAGGCCAATGTCTCGGAGGCTGATCTTTCCTTCCGCCAGATCCGACAATTCCCGCCCAACAGTGACAGGAACTTTAGTGTCAGCATCCGAAATCCAAATTCTCATGATTCCGCCGAAGTTCTCCCTTTGTCCCACTTTGAAACCTCGGGCCTTGAGCATCTTCAGAGCTTCATCATTCGTCATAGCAGTCTTCCCCTTCCGGCTTCGACTCTGTTTTGTCGTTCACCAGATCTCGATCAACTCCAGAGAAGTTCAATGCTTCCGTCTTAACGACCGTCGAGGTATACCC
>JAEHDI010000214.1 GCA_016880505.1 Bryobacterales bacterium
GCCTCAATGGAGACGCACAAGACTACTCTCTGGTTTCACGCAGTTCTGAAACGATCTACTGGCGCAGGTCGTGAATCCTTATTCTAACCCGAACGCCGGGCCGGTTGGCAGACCCGCGTGCACGAATCAGCCCGGTGGTTCCGCATTCCCCAGCGCCTCGTGCAGCAAAGCGGGATAGGCACCGAGGACGACGCCAAACGCCAGGCACGCCACCAGAATCGACCAGTCCGGAAGCGGCATCGGAACCAGCAGCCGCCGGCCGCCGGCAAGCGGAAGGTTTCCCGCCACATAGATGCCCACCCCCGTCATTAGCCCCGGCAGCAGCGTTCGGCCGGATCGCAACCACCGCCCCGCTGGAACGCAAAGCAGCGCCCCCAAGAACCCGCTGGCGACGATGTGCATCGCCAGCCCGAAGAACGGCCGGTTGGCCAGATCGTGCCGGACGAGCGCCGCGATCTCCGCCGGCGCGACCCATGCCGGGCGTCCCTTCATGGCGCAGTGCAGCACCAGCCACGATAAGGAAGCCAGGCCCGCGAGTACACCGGTTTCCACGCCCACGGCTGCCTCGATCGCCAAGTTCTTCCACGGATTGCGCTTTGCTGGTTCCACGGATTGGCGCTACCTCGCCCCGGCTTCGCTTACTTCAGGTTCCTTTCACTACCGGCCTCCCTCACTTCTAGCGCAGTTCCTTGAGGTATCATTTTCCTGCCTCGTAGCCATTTCTCAAACTCTTCCCGCACGGCTTCCGAGGATACCGCAAATCCAACTTCGAGACGCCCGTCCCCCGCCGCCAGCGTCTGATCGAATGCGCTGTGCCCGGTGAAATCCCGCATGAAGAACTGTTCGAGCCAGCCCCGCGGCACAGGCCTTTCCTCACCGGGCTCGCGGAGCGTCAGCACCAGCAGGTTGGCGAACATAACTCGCCTATTCCTGGGCTTCCGGCTCTTCCTTCTCTTTTTCGCTGCCCTTATAGTAATAGCTCGAATAGTAGTAGGTGTACTTGCTGTAGAGCTCGCCCTTCCGGGCGCCGTTGGCGACCACGCCCAGAACGTTGTTCTCGCACAACGTCTGCATTGCACGCGTCACGGAATCGATCGTCGTCGTGCCCACCCGTACCACCATGATCGTCCCGTCGCACATCGTCGCCAGTAAGTTCGCGTCCGCGGCGAACAGCAGCGGCGGGCTGTCGAGCAGCACCCAGTTGAACACGTTCGGAAGCTGCTCCAGCAAATCCTTCGCGCTCGGAAGATTTAACAACTCGAGCGGATTCGTCACCGACTCGCCCGCCGGAGCCACGTACAGGTTCGTGCCCGCCAGCCTGCGGATCACGGCCGAGAGCGGCACGTCCCCGCGGAGGTAGTCGGTGATGCCCGGCGTCCGGTCGATCTGGAAGAGGTTGTGTATCACCGGCCGGCGGAAATCGAAATCCGCCAGTAGCGTCAGGTTGCCCGTGAGCTGCGCTTCCGAGAGTGCGAGGTTTACGACCGTAAACGACTTCCCCTCGGCCGGAGTCGCGCTCGTAATCACCACCGTGTGGATCGGCTGCAATTTCTGCAAGTGGTTGAGGCGCGTCCGCAGGGTACGGAATTCTTCACTGTGCGCGTCATGCGGGCGGCTCGGGTCGACCAGATAAGAGTCCGGCGAGGGATTGTAGGGCACTTCCTGCACCTGCTCCAGCAGTTCCAGGAAGTCCCTGCCGGGCATGCGCCCGCTGGACGGCCGCTTCGCCCTCGGACGGACGTCCCCTACCTGCTCGGCACGGCGCAACGCGTCATGTACCCGGCTCATTCATCCCCCCAGGATTCATCTTCATGCCTGCTTTGTGTAGTAGTAGTAGACCGATGTGATCATCACCAGAAAGCCGACAATGCAAGCGCTCGACCACGCCAGCCAGGTCAATCGCCGCTTGCGGCGCACCACCAGATCGTTCTCGAGCAGCGGCACGCTCCCGAGCACCGTCAGACCGGTGTACGCCCGCACGTCCTTGAGATTCTTGAGCGACGTATCCCGGACTTCACGCATCCCCGCCAGGAACAGGCCGGCGACGACGCCGAGCCAGGTGCCGATCGCGATAATCAGCCAGCGCTTCGGTTCCGTGGGTGTCTGTGGCAGCGTGGCCGGGTCGAGCAGTTCGAGCGTCTCGCCCTGCTTGCGGCTCTCGAGGTCCGTCGCGATCTCCGAGTTCGCCCGCTTCTGGCTCAGCTCCTCATAGCGGCTCCGCGCCAGCGCATAGTCCCGCGTGAGTTCCGCGTATTCGCGCTCGCCCATCGGAATCGCTTCTACGCGTTCCTGGAACGAGCGAATGGCCTTATCCAGCCTCGCCTGATCCTTCACGTACTGCTCGATCTCCATGTCCTTGGCGCGGATGAAGCTCTGCTGCCGCTGGATCGTCGCCTCCAGCTCCGCTCCCTCGCGCGTCCTGACGGGCGCCGCATCCTTCTTCTTCGGCACGGCGGCTTCCCGTTTGGCTTCGTCGTCCAGGAGCGCATCGCGGTTTTTCTTAAGTACCGCGAGCTGTGCCTGTACGCGCCTCACGTCCGGATGTGTGTCCCTGTACTGCTGGCGCAGTCCGGAAAGCATCGTCTCGAGGTCCAGAATCTGCTTCTCGGTCTGCATCAGACGCTCCGACTTCGCGGCCGTTTCGGCTGTGTTTCCGGCCGTGGCCGGGGCCCGCTGTTGCTGATCCCGGAGAGTACGAAGCTGTGACTCGAGCAATAGTTTTTCCTGCGTCGCCCGGTTGATCGAGGAGCTCATCGCCGAGAGTTGCGTCTCGAGCGTCCGCAACTGTTGCAGATTTGAGTCCCGCTGTTCGGGCAGCCGGCCCATGTTGCGCATCTTGAACTCCGTGAGCCGGTTTTCGATCTCGTCGAGTTGCCTCTTCGCCTCCGCCAGCTTGTCGTTCAGGAAATCCGTCGTCATCACCGACTGGCTGGCCCGCGTGGTGATGCTCTCATCGATGAACCGGCTTACCAGTTCCTGCACCACCTTCTGCGCAAGGTACCTGTTCTCGTAGGCAAACTCGATCCGGTACGCCGAGGAGGCCGGTCGGCCCTGCATGCCTTCGTCCCTCAGGCTGAACACCGGATTGATCTTGACGTCCTTGCTCATTCTTTCGAGGACGTCTTCCATCGGCACGCGGCTGCGGAGCCCGGGGTACAATCCGTGCGCGTTCACCATGTCCGTCAACCGCGCCCGGCTGGTAATGGACTGCGCCATCGCCGAAAAGCGTTGCGCCATCTCGATGTTCACGTTCGACGCAACGTACTTCTCCGGCACCTGCGGTGGAACGACGCGAATCACGGCCATCGAAACGTAGGTATCCGGCCAGAGGAACGCCACCACAACCGCAATCACCAGGCCCGCGAAAGCGGGACCGGCGATCCAGCCCCGGTGCCGCCGGACCACGTCGACGTAATCCTCGACGTCCATCGACCGCCGCTGGACATTGTAGGATTCGGGCATCGGCTGCATAAGTTACTCCCCCTGGCTGAGTTGCGATCGCGGACTCAAGGAATAATAATGTGGTCGCCGCTCTCCAGCAGCATGTTCTGCTGCATATTCCTGCCCCGCACTACCTCCTTGTAGTTGAAGGTGTACCGCTTGGGGCCTCGCAGTATTAGAATCTTCTTCCGGTCGGCGTATTCCCGAAATCCGCCCGCGACCGCGAGTGCTTCCAGAATGGTGGTGGGAACTACCAGCGGGTAGGAGCCGGGCCGCATCACCTCTCCGCTGATGAAATATTTCTTGCTGTTGACCGAGGCTACCTGGACCATCACCTCGGGGTTTGTCACGTACTTCGAAAACCCCTGCGTGATGCTCTGCGCCAGCTTCTCGGGCGTCAACCCGCCGGCTTGCAGGTCGCCAAGAAGCGGCAGTGAGATCTTTCCGTCCGGCCGCACTCCCACCGGACCCGAAAGCTCCGGCTCCCGCCAGACGCGAATCATCAGAATATCCTCGGCGCCGATTACGTAATTCTTTGGATCGATGGGGGCCCCGACCGACTTTCGAAGCGCTTCCTCCTCCGGCGTCACTGGCGCGCCCGGCGCCTGCTGTTGCGGAGACGATTGCTGCTTCTCCTGAGCCGGCGCTGGCGGCACAAATGAACTCATACACAATATTAATATTCCTGCGAATTTCCTCAGGCCCGAATTCCCCCGCTTTAACATGAAAGTAACGTCTATTCTTATCGGCGCGCAGCCTATATTGTACAACAGCTTCCGCGATTTCGACCCTCCACGCCGAGTCGGGGACTGACTCCACTGTCCCAAGCGTAGTTTGCGCGTGGACAGTGCAGTCTGTCCCCGGTGTCCCCCGCACTCGCCGGCGCCCCTCTCTTCACCTCCCTTCCCATTCCTCCTCCGGCGGAACGCCCAATTGCTTCAGCTTCCGGTACACCATCGCCACCGGCAACCCCACCACGTTGAAATAACACCCCTCAATCCGGTCAATGAACTTCGACGCCAGGCCCTGAATCGCGTACGCCCCTGCCTTGTCCATCGGTTCGTCGCTCGCCGCGTAGTCGAGTATCTCCTCCTCCGACAGCGCCACGAACCGCACCACCGTCGACTCGACGTCCACCACCGTCCCGCCCGCCGCCCGCACGCACACCCCCGTCATCACGACGTGCTCCCGGCCCGACAGTTTCCGCAGCATCCGCTCGGCGTCGCTCGTGTCCTCCGGCTTTCCGAGAACTTCCCCGTCCACCACCACCACCGTGTCCGCCCCGAGCACCACGTCTCCCGGCCGGGCGGCCGTCGCCTCCGCCTTCTCGCGCGCCAGGCGCCGCACGTGTTCCTCCGGGCTTTCGTCCTCCAGCCGGCTTTCATCCACCTCCGCCGGCCGAACCAGAAACGGGATCCCCGCCCGGGTAAGGACCTCTTGGCGGCGGGGCGACTGCGATGCAAGCACCAGCATATCCTCTGATCCTACACGCACCCGGACCTCGCCGGCCCGCGTGCTAGAATGTTCTCTTCCACCCGCCATGGAGCGTGCCGCCCGGCTCATCGCGCGTCTCAAACTTCCGTCGGGATCAGTGACCCCGGAAGATCTCGCGCGCGCGGCATGGCCGCTCGCCGTCGGCAAAACCGTCGCCGCCCACACCAGGGTCTTTTCGATGGTCCGGAACTCGCTCATCGTCGAAGTCGAGGACAGCGTCTGGCGGCGCCAGTTGTTCGTAATGTCCGGGCAAATCCTGCGAAAAATCGAAGAGGTGCTCGGCTCGCCGCTCATCGGCGCCCTCGAGTTCCGCGTCGGTCTTTCGAAACGCCCACCCCAGCGCGCCGAACAGCCTCGCCCCTCGGCCGACGAGGCCGACCGCATCGAAGACCCCATTCTCCGGCGCATCTATATCGCGAAGCGGAAAAGGGAGACCGCTTGAAAATCACCGAAGAGCAGGTCCGCTACGTCGCCGATCTCGCCAACCTGCGCCTCACCGCCGACGAGATCCGCCGGCTGCGTGCCGACCTCGACGAAATCCTTGCCCACATCGATAAGCTCAACGAGCTCGACACCGCCGGCGTTGAGCCCATGGCCCAGGTGCTCTACGAGGCCGAAGAGACCGCTACTCTGCGCGACGACACCGAGCGTCCCGTGCTCGGCTCGGACGTCGCCCTGGCGAACGCGCCCCAATCCGGCGCCGGTTATTTCAAGGTCCCGAAGGTGATCGAAAGGTAGCCGATGGACATCAGATCGCTCACCATCGGAACGGTCCGCGAGGGGCTCGTCTCTGGGCAATTCAGCGCCGAGGAGCTTGCGTCCGCGGCCCTTCGCCACGCCGAAACCGAAAACCCGGCCACCAACGCCTACCTCCACTTTTGTCCCGAGCGTGCGCTGGCGGCCGCCCACCGCGTCGACGACAAACTCGCCCGGGGCGAGGACCCCGGCCCGCTCGCCGGCGTCCCCATCGCTGTCAAGGACGTCATCCTGACGAAAGGCGTGCGCTCCACCGCCGGCTCCCGCCTGCTCGAACACTACATCCCGCCCTACGACGCCACCGCGGTCGTCCGCCTGGAGGAGGCCGGCGGCGTCATCCTCGGCAAGACGAACTGCGACGAGTTCGCCATGGGTTCCTCGAACGAGAACTCCGCCTTCGGCCCCGTGCGCA
>JAEHDI010000215.1 GCA_016880505.1 Bryobacterales bacterium
GCCTTATGGAACGAGATGATCGGCTTTGTCTTCCTGGCGCTGGCGGCGATTCCGATCCCGCGCACCTTCCGCATGTGGCAGGAGTATGACGAGGCAGGCGAGGGCCTGTTCAAGATCGTCCTCTCGGGAATCTTCATCGCCATCATGGCGGTCTTCGGCGTTCATTCCTTCCTCCGCGCCCGCAGAATCAGCCGTTCATGAGCGATCCGCTCGGAAAGCCCGGCCAGTTTCCCTACACGCGTGGCATTTATCCCGGCATGTACCGTAGCCGTCTCTGGACCATGCGGCAATACGCCGGATTCGGAACGGCGGAGGAAAGCAACGAGCGGTACCGTTACCTGATCTCGCAAGGCACCACGGGCCTGTCAGTCGCCTTTGATCTGCCCACGCAGATGGGCATGGACTCGGATCACCCCATGGCGGCGGGCGAGGTTGGGCGCGTCGGCGTCGCCATTTGCTCGTTGGCGGACATGGAGAGGCTGTTCGAGGGCATCCGGCTCGACGCAATCACCACGTCGATGACGATCAACTCGACGGCGGCCACCCTGCTCGCGTTCTATGTCCTGGTGGCTAAGAGACAGGACGTGGACGTACGGCGGCTCTCCGGCACCGTCCAAAACGACATTCTGAAGGAGTACGTTGCCCGCGGCACATACATCTACCCGCCACGTCCGGCAATGCGCATCATCACCGACCTGTTCTCCTGGGCGTCTCGCGAACTGCCCGAGTGGAACACGATCTCGATCAGCGGGTATCACATCCGTGAAGCCGGCTCGACCGCTGTCCAGGAAGTCGCTTTCACCCTCGCCAACGCCATCGCCTACATTCAAGCGGCGCTCGAAGCCGGGCTTGCGATCGACACCTTCGCGCCCCGGCTCTCCTTCTTCTTCAACGCTCACAACAACTTTCTCGAGGAGATCGCGAAGTTCCGGGCTGCGCGCAGGCTCTTTGCCCGTATCATGCGGGACCGCTTCGGGGCGAAGAGCCCGCGTTCCATGACGCTTCGCTTCCACGCCCAGACCGGCGGCTCGACGCTCACCGCGCAACAGCCGGATGTAAACATCGTTCGGGTCTCGCTTCAGGCGCTGGCGTCTGTGCTCGGAGGAGCACAGTCCCTCCACACCAATGCCCGGGATGAGGCGCTGTCCCTTCCTACCGAGGAATCGGTCCGTCTGGCGCTGCGCACGCAACAGATCATTGCGCATGAAAGCGGCGTGACGCAGACCGTGGACCCGGCCGGCGGCAGCGCGTTTATCGAGGAACTCACAGACCGTATCGAGCGGGAAGCGCAACTCTACATCGCGAGAATCGACGAGATGGGCGGCACTCTTCGGGCCATCGAGTCCGGCTACATTCAGTCGGAGATTCAGAACGCAGCCTACGAGCATCAGCGCGCCATCGAGAGCGGAGAGTCGGCCGTCGTGGGGGTCAACCGGTTCCAGATGGAGGAGAAGCGTGCGATCCTGATCTTCCGGCTCGATCCGGAGCTGGAGAAGCGTCAGATACGGCGTCTTGGGGAATTGCGAGCCGGACGCGACAAGGGGAAGCTGGAGGGGAGCCTTGATCGGCTCGAAGCAGCCGCCCGTGGAGAGGAGAACCTGATGCCGTTCATCCTCGACGCCGCCGCGGCGTACGCCACGGTGGGCGAGATCTCCGGCCGTCTGCGCAAAGTCTTCGGCGAATACCGGGAAACCGGAGCAAGCACTTAAAGAACCGCGCCCGTGAGGGAGCGGCGTTCACAGCGGCAGGATCTCCTCCCGATCCGGGTTGAACTTGATGCGGCGCTTCTGAACGTACGCGATGTTACCAAGGTGCGACGCCTGGGCCGAGCGGTGGCCGATGTACACGTCCCCGTTCGGGAGCTTCCGCGTGCGGCAGCATTCCAGAAAATTCTCCACGTGGTCGATGGTCTGGTCCCGCTCGGACTTCACCACCACCGGCTGCGCACCCTTCCCAACCGGCGTGAACTCGAACCGGCTGCGCGTAATGAAAAGCCGTCCTTCCGTGCCGCACATCTCGACGCCCGCGCCCGTGATACCGGGCGCCAGGGTTGCTTCGAACGTAGCCGTCCACTCCGCCGGATACTCGAGCAGCAGGTTGATCGTGTCCGGAGCGGTGCGGCCGTCCTTGTAGTGGTAGACTCCGCCGGAGGCGACCGCCGCCGTCGGGTTGTCCTGGTCCATGAACATGTGGACCACGTCAATCCAGTGCGTGAACAGGTCGGTGACCTGGCCGCCGCCGAAATCCAGGTACGCCCGGAAATTGAAATACTGCGGCGGATCCCACTCCCGCCATTTCACCGGACCGAGATACCGCGCCCAGTCGAGATTGGACGGTTTTTCCGCCAGCGGCGCCTTCATCAGATGCGCGCCGTTACCGTGCCACCACGTCCGCGCCAGCGTGATCTTGCCCAGCTTCCCGGCTTTAATGTACTCTTCCTTCGCCTGGATGTAGTGCGGGCCTGAGCGCTGCTGCATCCCGACCTGGCAGATACGGTTGTTCACCCGCGCCGCTTTGACGATCTCCGAGCCTTCCTCGATTTTCAGCGTCAGGGGCTTCTCGACGTAGACGTCCTTGCCAGCGTTGAGCGCGTCGATCGCCGTCAGTGCGTGCCAGTGGTCCGGTGTGGCGATGAGAACCGCGTCGAGCTCTTTCATCTCCAGGAGCTTCCTGTGGTCGCGGTGACTCTTTGCGCCGGCCGCCTTCTGAAGCGCGCGGTCGATCCTGTCTCCGTAGATGTCGCACACGGCGTCCACCTGGACGGAGCCGGTCTCGATGAATGTGCCTATGACGCTGCGGCCGCGGCCGCCGCAGCCGATCAGGCCGAGATGAACGCGGTCGTTGGCGCCGAGTACTCGCGAATAGGAAGACGCCGTCATCGCCAGAGCGCCGCCGGCGAAACGAAAAAGATCCCTTCGCCCAAAGTCCGCTTGGAACATAAGGGTGCAATTATATCGCCCCAAGAGGCGTCAGCCTGGGAGCGCTCAGTTCGAGCGGCAGTTCTGACGCCTGAGCCCGGATAGAATGGGAGCAGGCACTTGACGTGTTCCATCCACATTCTCGGCGGCGGGCTCGCGGGCACCGAGGCCGCTCTTCAGGCGTCGAAGCTGGGCGTTCCAGTGGTTCTGCACGAGATGCGGCCGGCGGTGCCGACGGCTGCGCACCGGACGGACCGCCTCGCCGAATTGGTCTGCAGCAACTCGCTCAAGAGTGAACAGGAGTCGACCGCGCCTTGGCTGCTGAAGCAGGAACTCCGGCGCCTCGGTTCCGTTCTGCTGGAAGCGGCGGCGAAAGCGCGCGTTCCCGGCGGCCACGCGTTGACCGTCGACAGGGAGGTGTTCGCCGAAGAGGTTACGCAGGCCGTCGCATCGGATCCCCGCATCGAACTGCGCCGCGACGAAGTGCGCGAGATCCCTCGCGGCGAGATCGTCATCGTTGCCACCGGACCGCTCACCAGCGATGCGCTGGCGGCCGATATCGCGGGTCTCACCGGCACGGAGCGGCTCTACTTCTACGACAGCATCAGTCCGATTGTCGAAGCCGACTCGATCGACATGTCGGTCGCGTTTCGCGCCTCGCGCTATGACAAGTCGCTCGACTTCTCCGGAGACTACATCAACTGCCCGTTCGACGGAGAACAGTACGAGCGTTTCATTGACGCACTGCTGGAAGCTCAGCAACACCAGCCGCACATCGCCGGCGACGTCCCCTACTTTGAAGCGTGCCTGCCCGTCGAGGAGCTCGCGCGCCGCGGGCGCGACACGCTGCGCTTCGGTCCGATGAAGCCGATGGGCCTGACCGACCCCCGCACCGGGAAGCGGCCGTACGCGGCGGTCCAACTGCGGCAGGAGAACCTCCGCGCCGACAGCTTTAACATGGTCGGCTTTCAGAACTACCTGCGCTACGGTGAACAGGCGCGCATCTTTCGGATGATCCCCGGCCTCGAACGCGCGGAGTTCCTGCGCTACGGCCAGATTCACCGGAACACGTACATCAACGGGCCCGCGCTCCTCGATGCCCTTCTGCGGCTGAAAGCCCACCCCGGAATCTTCTTCGCCGGGCAGGTTTCCGGCGTGGAGGGTTACGTCGAGTCGATTGCGACTGGTCTGGTAGCCGGCCGCAATGCCGCTTCCCTCGCGCTCGGCGAAGAGCCGCGCCCGCTGCCCCGCCGGACCGCCCTTGGATCGCTCTGCACCTACGTCTCCGGGGCGGATCCGGACAATTACCAGCCGGCGAACATCACCTTCGACCTGCTGCCGCCGCTCGACGACGCGACGAAGCGGAAGCTGCGTCACGACAAGC
>JAEHDI010000024.1 GCA_016880505.1 Bryobacterales bacterium
CGGCGCGAGACCGGATGCCTTGCAGACGGTGACGAGTCGCGAGAGCGGGTAGAGCAGCTCGGCTCCCTCGCGCGAGGGCTCCACGCCCAACTCCAGGCAGTAGTCCTCGGGGCCGAGACTGATGGAGCGGACCCGCGGGCTGACGGTGGCGATTTCCCGGAGGGCCAGGAGGCCGCGGGGCGTCTCGACGATCAGGGTGATCTCGATGCGACCCGGCGGGAGGCCGCGTTCGCGCTCCAAGGCACCAAGGGCGGCGTCCAGACTCTTGACCTGGTCCGCTGACTCGGTCTTGGGCAGGCAGATGCCGTCCAGATCGGGATGGGCCGTGAGGATATTCTCCGCGGCGGCGACGGACTTGGCGCGGTCGGACATGCCGAATTGCCGGGCAACGACGCGGATATCCGGGAATTCCTTCGCCATCGCGCCGTCGAAGCCGCGCTCGCGCTCCATGGTGGAGTAGCTACCGGGGGCGTGCATGACGACGGCGACCTTGCCGCGGTTTCCGAGGAGGCTCGCGAGCTTCCGGGCGGCGAGCTGGCCAGCCTCATAGTTGTTCGTGGCGACGAAGGTCATGTAATTCTCCGAGTCGAGCCCGGAGTCGAAAATGGTCACCGGGATACCGGCGGCAGCGGCGCGGTCGACCGCCTGGACAAGTGCCGTGCGCTCAGCGGCGGCGAGAGCGATGCCGTCCACGCGCCGGGCGATCATCGAGTCAACGATCTGGATCTGGCGGCTGTATTCGTTCTCCTGGTTGGGTCCGTTCCACAGCACATCCACGTCGAGGTCGCGCCCGGCCGCAAGGGCGCCTGCTTGAACCGAGACCCAGAAAAGGTGAGCGGTGCCCTTCGGAATGACGGCGATGACTTTCTTACGGCTGCCGCGACAGCCGGCGAGCGCGACGGCGAGCAGAAGAACGAAGGTGGCTGCGCGCCGGGTCATTGGGCGCACCAGCCGCCGTCGATGAGAACGTCGGTACCGGTGACGAAACCCGCTTCTTCCGAGCAGAGCCAGACGGCGAGGCAGCCGACATCCTCCACCTTGCCCCAGCGGCCAAGGGGCACCTTTGCCATGAACTGACGGTTGACCTCCTCGTCCTGCATGAGAACGGTGTTCATCTCGGTGGCGAATGGGCCGGGGCTGATCCCGTTGACAGTGATGCCATCGGGCGCGAGTTCCAGGGCGAGAGCTTTGGTGAAGCCGAGCAGGCCGCTCTTGCTGGCGCAGTACGGCGTGCGTCCCGGCAAGGCAACGTGGCTCATGGTCGAGGTGAGGTTGATAATGCGTCCATAGCCGCTGCGCTTCATGTGAGGAACGAATGCACGGCATGTAAGAAAGGCGGCGACGAGGTTGGTGTCGATGATGCGGCGCCACTCCTCGAGGGTGAAGTCGGTGATGGGCTTCCGGAGGTTTACGCCGGCGTTGTTGATCAGAATGTGCAGGCCGCCGAAGCGTGCGATCACATCGGTTTCGAGCCGCAGCACCTGGGCCTCATCCGAGACGTCGGCGCGGAAAACCTCCGCTTCGCCGCCGGCGTTCCGCACGGCGGCGGCGGTCTCGTTGAGCTTTTCGAGATCGCGAGCGACGAGGGCGAGGCGCCCTCCTTCCGCGGCGAAGGCAGTCGCGATGGCCCTGCCGAGTCCGCGGCTGGCGCCTGTGATCAGCGCCACTCGTCCGGCGAGTTTCCTGTCGCTCACTTCTATTTCTCCTTGTCGGTCGAGAGATGGGCCGCGCGGCTGACGCGGTCGGCAACGCCGTGTGGGTCGTCGATGTCGTGGATGGTCAGCAGGCTGGTCTCACCGGCGGTTTCGATGGCGAGGGTGCCAACACCGAGGAGACGCTGAAAGAGAGTCTGATCGACACGGACGTCCTGCACCTTGGAGATTTGGATGTTCCGGGTGGTTTTGGTCAGAAGACCTGATTCATGGCGGATTTTGTCGCCCTGGATGGTCATTTTCGTGAGGCCGCGGCGGATCTGGCGGCTGAGCGGCCAAAGAAACAGGAGCGCCGGCGCCAGCAGCACCCACGCCGTGACGCTCTCCATCGCGGCTGAGTTGGTGTAGGCCAGCACGGCCGCGATGAAGATCAGAGAAATCACCGTGTATCCCGCGCGGATCAGCTTCATGGTCGGACGGATGACGAACTCTTCCATCAACGGATCTCCTAAACGGGCTATTGTACAGCAGAGGTGCGGCGGCGCTCGCGCAGGATGCGATACGATAACTGGAACTGGAGGAGTTATGAAAAGAACGCTACTTGCGGTATCGGCAGTGCTGTGTGTGGTGGCGGGCACGGCGCGCGCGGATTTCAGCTATGAGCAGTCCTCGAAGATCACTGGCGGCTTTCTCGCGGGAATGATGAAGTTCGCCGGCGTCTTCTCGAAGAAGGCCACCGAACCGGTGAAGACCTCGGTGCAGGTCAAGGGCGACCGGATGGCGAACATCGGCAGCGAAAGCGCGCAGGTGGTCGACCTCGGCAAGGAGACGATTACCGACATCAATTTCAAGAACAAGACATACGCGGTGATCACCTTCGCGCAGATGGCCGAAGCGATGCAGCGCATGATGGAGAAAGCGAAGCAGCAGCAGGGCGCCGAGAATGTGGACGCCAACTTCAAGATTTCGGTGACGCCGACGGGGCAGACCCGGCAAATCAACGGACTCGACACGAAAGAAGTCATCCTGAAGTTTGAAATTGAGAGCAAGGACAAGAAGTCTGGGGAGCAGGGGTCTCTGACCACCACATCGAGCATGTGGCTGGCGCCGAAAGTAAGCGGGTACGAGGAAGTGACGAGCTTCCATCAGCGGATGGGCCAGAAGATCGCCTGGACGCCGGGCGGTATGGCGCTGGCGCAAGGCCGTTCCGACATCGCGAAGATGATGGGGAACGTCTCCAAAGAAACCGCGAAGATGGACGGAATTCCGGTGCTCCAGATTATGCGGATGGGCGGCGAAGCGCAGGGACAGGCAGCACAAGCGGGACAACCGGCGGAGGCAGGGCAGCCCGCGCCTCAGGCCGCCCCCGCGGATCAGCAGGAGCAGGGCAGCACCAAGGCGGTTGCCGGAGCGCTGGGGCGTTTGGGTGGATTCGGCGGGTTCGGCCGCCGGAAGAAAAAGACCGAGGAGCAGCCCCCGCAGCAGCAACCGGAGCAGCAACAGCAGCAGGCCGCCGGCCAGCCGGGAGCGCCGGCGGGCGGTGTTTTGTTGGAAATGACGACCGAATTGACCGGGTTTTCAGCGGCCCCGGTGGACGCATCAAAATTCGAGGTGCCTGCCGGCTTCAAGCAGGTCGAGCACGAGATGGTGAAGGCTTTAAAGAAGTAAGAGGAGGGAAGGAAGGGGTGGCGCGGAGCTTCGAATGGCTCCGCGCCGGTCTGAATCTATTCGAAGTCGCGGGGTCGCTTCTTGCGGTTGCGCTTGCGGGCGAGCGCGGCTTTCACGCGCTTCTTCTCGCCCGGCTTCAGGTAGTAGGAGTGACGCTTGATCTCCTTGATGATGTCCTCCTGCTGCACTTTGCGCTTGAAACGGCGCAATGCGGCTTCCAAGGACTCACCGTCCTGGATGGTCACCTCAGCCAATCTGAATCACCCCCTCTCTTCCTGAGCTATCGATTCTGGGCCCGCTCGTCACATTCGCGGACGAATCGGACAGGTTTTCTGTTATAACTCGTATCAGGACGGATACAGAATCTGGATGCACAGCGTGCTGGCCATTCTGCTGGCTGGGGGAGCGGGCGAACGTCTCTACCCTCTCACCAGGAATACCGCCAAGCCTGCCGTCCCGTTCGGCGGTGTCTACCGGATCATCGATTTCACACTCTCAAACTGCATCAATTCGAACATCCGGCGTGTTTTCATACTAACACAGTACAAGGCTCTTGAACTTCACCGGCACGTGCGAGAGGGCTGGAATATTCTGTCGCCGGAACTGGGAGAGTACATCGAAGTTTTTCCGCCAATGAAGCGGATCCATGAGGACTGGTATCTCGGCACCGCCGACGCCGTGTTCCAGAACACCCACAGCATCATCGCCGAGGACCCGGAGTGCACCATCATTCTCTCCGGAGACCACATCTACAAAATGGACTATGGCGAGATGCTGGAGTGGCATCGCAGCCACCGCGCGGATATCACTGTGGGAACCATCCAGGTGCCGCCTGAGGAAGCGCCCCGTTTCGGCATTGCCGAGATCACGCCGGACCACCGGATTGTCGGCTTCGAAGAGAAACCGGCGCACGGCGACCCACAAAGGTCTGTCTTCAATCCCGAGATGGTGAGCGCCTCGATGGGGGTCTATGTGTTCAATACGCCTGTGCTCCTGAACGCTCTGGCACAGGACGCTGAAGATGCGGCATCCTCTCACGACTTCGGCAGGGACGTGATTCCGAAGTGGATTTCGAAGGCCCGAGTGATCGCCTACGACTTTCACGACCTCAATGACAAGACGGTGCACTACTGGCGGGACGTCGGGACGATCGAAGCCTACTACGAAGCGAATATGGATCTGGTGGCGGTCATACCGCAATTCAACCTGTACGAC
>JAEHDI010000216.1 GCA_016880505.1 Bryobacterales bacterium
CCAAGTACGTCCCTTTCCGCCTGGAAACCGACCTCAGCTCGGTCACGGAAGACGAGCGGCGCATTATCCCGCTCCTGATCGAGGCCGCCAGGGTTATGGACGACCTGTTCTGGCTCCAGGCGTACGGGGACAAGAACACTCTGCTCTCGGGTCTGGCCGACCCGGACGTCCGGCGGTTCGCCGAGATCAACTACGGTCCCTGGGACCGGCTCGACGACGAGGTGCCGTTCGTACCCGGCGTCGGCCCGAAGCCGCTCGGCGCAAATCTTTATCCGGCGGACATGACGAAGCAGGAGTTCGAGGCAACCGTCGCCGTGGCGCCCGACGGAGGCAAACAGCTCAAGAGCCTCTACACGCTTGTGCGGCGCAAGGCGGACCGGTCGCTTGAAGCGCGGTCGTATCACACCGAATACGTGCCTCAGCTTCAGGTCGCCGCGGCAAAACTCCGGGAGGCGGCGAAACTCGCTGCCAGCCCGGGGTTGCGAAAGTATCTCGAACTTCGCGCCGACGCCCTTCTCACCGACGAATACATGGCCAGCGACCTGGCCTGGATGGACATGAAGGACAACACCGTCGACGTCGTCATCGGGCCGATCGAGACGTACGAGGACCGGCTGTTTGGGTACAAGGCGGCCTACGAAGCCTACGTGCTTGTGAAGGACAAGGAGTGGAGCCGGCGCCTGGCGAAGTATACGTCGATGCTGCCGGCGCTACAGAAGGGCCTGCCGGTGCCCGATGCCTACAAGCAGGAGAAACCGGGGCTTGATTCGGACCTCAACGCCTACGACGCAATCTACTACGCCGGACACTGCAACGCCGGTTCGAAGACCATCGCCATTAACCTGCCCAACGACGAAGAGGTGCAGTTGAAGAAAGGCACGCGGCGGCTCCAGTTGAAGAACGCGATGCGAGCCAAGTTCGACAAGATTCTGCTCCCGATCGCCGGCGCGCTCATCGCCGCGGACCAGCGTAAACACGTCGGCTTCGATCCGTTCTTCGCGGAAACCATGTTCCACGAGGTAGCGCATGGCCTCGGCATCAAGAAAACCATCAGTGGCAAGGGCACGGTGCGCGAAGTGATGAAGGAGCACGCCTCCTCGCTCGAAGAGGGCAAGGCGGACATCCTCGGGTTGTACATGATCTCGGAGCTTCACAAGAAAGGTGAACTCGGCAAAGCGGAACTCATGGACTACTACGTCACCTTCCTCGCCGGGATCTTCCGCTCGATCCGCTTCGGTGGAACCAGCGCCCACGGCGCGGCGAATCTGGTCCGGTTCAACTACTTCGAGCAGGCGGGCGCCTTCACCCGAGATGCCGCATCCGGCACGTATCGCGTCAATGAGGAGAAGATGCGGGCGGCCGTGGACAGCCTTTCGGAAAAGATCATCCGCCTTCAAGGGGACGGTGACTACGATGGCGTCGGCCGCTTCTTCGCGGAAATGGGGGCGTTCGGTGACACCCTGAAATCGGATCTTGCGCGGCTCGCCGGCGCGGGCATTCCTGTGGACGTTGTGTTCGAGCAGTAAGAGCCGGGACCGCTACCGCGCCTCGCGAGTCAGCCCCGGCCAGTCATCTGTGCGGAATGGTGAAGCCGGCAGGCCTTCGCTGTTGTACAGGTTGCACTCGGGGTTGTCCGCCCAAGCGTAACGCACCGCCGCCGGCCTCGGAACGGCGTCGCTCCATACCACGACGGAGTGGCCCTCGATCTTCGCTTGCGCCCAGACGAACTTCCTGTCCTCTCCTGCGACCGCGAATCCCTTGAGCGGCCCGCCATCCTTCGCAATCAGTCCGCCGCCGGTATGACGGAACCGCACCCGCACACGGTTCCCCTCCACTTTCACCGAGTCATGGATCGGCCCGGAGTACGCGCGTTCCTGCCGGTAGACGGCTCCGAGCGCCGCCAGAGCCAGCCGCCATCCAACCTCCCGCTTGTCACGTGGGTGGACGTCATCGGCCTCACCCAGCTCGATAGTCACCGCGAGGCCGGCGTTCGGAACCGTCTTGTACGTCAGAAGCTGCGCCTCCCGCAGTTCGGCCCAGTTGCCTTCACCCGGCTCTGCTTTACGCTGCCGAAAGTTCGGCAGTTGCACGATCAGAAACGGAAAGTCGCCCTGTCCCCATGCCTCGCGCCACGAGCGGATCATCGCCGGCAGCAGCTTCCGGTATTGATACGCCCTTCCGGCATTGCCCTCGCCCTGATACCATGCCGCGCCCCGAATGGCGAACGGGGCGAGGGGCGCGATCATCGCGTTGAACAGACCGGATGGAGGCCGGGGCGGCATGATCGCGGCGGGTATTGCTTCGATGAGGATGCCTGTCAGCTCCTCGGGAGTGAACGAAGCCGGGCGTCCCCAGCCGCCGCGTTTCAACTCGGAAAAACGGACCGTCACCGGTGTCCAATCGCCGGAGGCGCCGAGGATCGCCGAGGTGTAGTTGTCGGAATCGCGGATGCTTTGCTGAAGGACATGAATTCTGAAGAAACCCTTGCCGCGCACGAAGAACCGGAGACCGGAGAACCGGCTCATGTCTCTCGCCTC
>JAEHDI010000217.1 GCA_016880505.1 Bryobacterales bacterium
CACGAAGCTCTTGATCGTCTGAGGCGCCTGTTTCTCGAAGAGTTTGACGACGATCTCGCCCATGCTGGTGTCGAATTTCGCGTAGAGGCCTGGCTCGCGCTGCTGGGCTGGCGAGGGTACAGTGGCCACAACGATGAGGAGTGCGGCGAAACACATCGGGAAAAAGCGGGAAGGAACGCTCATTATCGGTGATTATACTCCTGGGGTAATATGGGAGGCCATGAGCAGACACACGGTGCGAGTTATCGTAATGGGCGCGATTCTGGCGGCATTTTCGCTATCTCTCGCTGCCCAGGACACGCGGAACTTTCCCACTCTGGGCAAGGTCGTTCGGCTGGACCCGCGGATCGACAAGCTGATCCCGGTTGATGCGAAGATCGAGGTCTTGTCTTCGGGTTTCGACTGGTCGGAGGGGCCGGTCTGGCTCAAGAATGGCGGCTTCCTCCTATTCTCGGACATCCCGAGGAACTCGGTCATGAAATGGAAGGAAGGCGAGGGTATCAGCGTCTGGTTGAAGCCGTCCGGGTATACCGGCCAGGAGCCTTACGGGCGTGAGCCGGGCTCGAACGGACTCGCGGTGGACGCGCAGGGACGGTTGATCTCCTGCGAGCACGGCGACCGCCGCATCTCGCGGCTGGAGCCGGGTGGGGGGAAACGGACGCTCGCCGACAACTATATGGGCAAGCGCCTCAATAGCCCGAACGACCTCGTCGTGAAATCAAACGGCGACATTTACTTCACCGACCCACCATACGGCCTTCCGAAAGGCTGGGACGACCCGCGGCGCGAACTCGACTTTTGTGGCGTATTCCTGCTCTCCCACGACGGCAAGCTTACGCTGCTGACGAAAGAACTGGTGAGGCCGAACGGCATCGCCCTCTCACCCGACGAGAAGACGCTCTACGTGGCGCAATCGGACGGCAAGCGGCCAATCTGGATGACGTTTCCGGTGAAGCCGGACGGAACGGTGGACGCCGGCCGGGTTTTCGCGGATGCGAGCGACATGATCGGCAAACTTCCGGGCGGCCCCGACGGCATGAAAGTGGACAAGTTGGGGAACCTCTGGGTGACGGCGCCGGGGGGCGTGCACGTGTATTCGTCGGATGGCAAGCGACTCGGCTGGATCGAGACCAACGAGCGCACCGCCAACTGCGCCTGGGGTGACGACGGCTCCACGCTCTACATGACCGCCGACATGTATCTCTGCCGGATCAAAACGACTACCAAGGGAATAGGCTGGTAGGTCCGGTTCCCGGCCAGTCGCACTTTCCACTACCCTAGACGGCGCTTTTGCGGTAGACTTCCGAACGGAGTCTCTGGTTCGAAACGACGCAAACACACAAAGGAGACTGACACATGTGGAGTGAGTTCAAGGAGTTCATCAAGCGCGGTAACGTCATGGACCTTGCGGTCGCCGTAATCATTGGCGCCGCGTTCGGCAAGATCGTCGGTTCGCTAACAGACGACCTTCTGATGCCTGTGATCAGTCTGTTCACGGGCAAGATCGATTTTGCCAACCTCTTCTTCGCCCTGGACGGAAAAGTCTACCCAACGTTGGCCGAAGCGAAGAAGGCCGGGGCGGCTACGCTGGCGTACGGCAATTTCATCAACGCCGTCGTCAACTTCCTGATCGTCGCGTTTGCCGTGTTCCTGCTGGTGAAGCAGGTCAACCGGTTGATGCCGGCGCCTCCGCCGCCCCCTCCTCCGGGTCCTTCGCCAACCGAGCAGTTGTTGGGTGAGATTCGCGACCTCCTCAGACAGAGGTAATGCCCTCGCCGGGGCGAGGCTTACCTCGCCCCTCCCCTTCCCGGCCTGGAATGTTGCCATCTCCCTGACGTGGACCGATCCCCAAAGTCGGGACGGTTGGGAGTCTGTTCCACGACTTTGCCCTCTGGTACTAGTACTTACCCAACCATTTGTACTGTAGATCGCGCCAGTTCGTACTATTCCCTCACTGTGCAACGGTCCGTCATGCTGTAAGACGAGATGTCATGAATGAATAAGTGAGCTACTGTCGTAGGGAGCCACAGAGTTGGAAAATGTTGACCGGCGCCGTTCGGCGCGGTACCCAATCGAACGAGAGATCCGCTTTGTCGTTTCCACCCGGAGGAAGATCGGTAACGACATCGGTACCGGAAGAACGATCAATATCAGCAGCAACGGCATTCTATTCTCAACCGACCAGCACATGATCGCGGGGTCGAGGATCAAGCTGGCGGTCGACTGGCCGGTTCGGCTGGAGGACAACTGTTCATTGAAACTGGTGGCCTTCGGCCGGGTCGTGCGCTGCGACAGCGGTACCGCCGCGGTTGAGATCGAGCAGTACGAATTCCGTACGCGTGGAAACCAGGCGTTTGATTTTCCCTGATTCGCACGCTTGACGGAGCCTGGACGGCACGCTACGCCTCAGCGTTCGCGTCGCGCTTCACGACGACCAAAGTCACATCGTCGGCGAAGGGCGCTCCAGCGGAGTATTCATGGAGGTCATGGAGGATATGCTCCATAACCGCCTTGGAATCCTCGGACCGGTGCGCTGCGACCACCTGCGCGAGCCGCTCCTCCCCGAATTCTTCCGCCTCCTCCCCTGGTCCGGTCGACTCGGTGACACCGTCGCTATACATGACGAGAACATCGCCGGGCCGAATCAGGGCGCGATGGTCGGAATACGCCGCTTTCGGGCTGATGCCAAGGATCAAGTCGCCTTCCTTCAGGAGATCGATCCGGCCGTCGCGGCGGACGATGACCGGCCGGTTGTGGCCGGCGTTGCAGAAGGAGATGCCACCGGTAAACGGGTCGATCACGGCGAGAAAGAGAGTAATGAAGCGATTGCTCGGGCAGCGCTCGAGGATGTTGCGGTTCAGCGTCTCCATCATTTCGGCCGG
The DNA here is from genome assembly GCA_016880505.1 of Bryobacterales bacterium. GTDB lineage: Bacteria > Acidobacteriota > Terriglobia > Bryobacterales > Bryobacteraceae > JAEHDI01. Next base: position 2,883 of record JAEHDI010000217.1, read on the forward strand.
TGAGCTGACAGAGCGCACCAGAACCGAGATCATCGCCTGGAGGCTTGTCATTAGCAACGCCGCCGGCATTCCCTTTCCGGAGACATCGCCGACGGTTACCACGATGCGCCCGTCGCGGCACGGTATGCAGTCGTAGTAGTCGCCGCCGACGCCGCGGCAAGGCAAGTTATGACCCGCGATGTCGAGGCCTTCCACCTCGGGGAGCCGCTTCGGCAGAAGACTGCTCTGGATTTCGCCGGCCTGCGCGAGTTCCCGCGTCATCTCCTGCTGTGCCTGCTCAACATGGGCGAGGCGCGCCTGCTCGAGGCGGATGGCCGCGACATTCGCCATGACGGTCAACAGGCTCAGGTCCTGATCGTTGAACGGCGCCAAGATGTCGGACTTGTCGACATAGATCAGCCCGATCACGCGGTCCCTCGTCTGGAGGGGCACCACGATCATGCTGCGGACGTGCTGAAGCACGATACTTTGGCGGAGGCTGAGCTTGTCATCGAACATCGCGTCGCGGACAAGGA
>JAEHDI010000218.1 GCA_016880505.1 Bryobacterales bacterium
CGATAAAATACCTGAATTGTGGCACCTTGTTGAAATAAAAACACAAGAGATGTTTCGTAGGCAGTTATGGTCATACTGTTTAGAGTTCTATCGCGGGAATATGACCGATGATGAATTTGAGGATGCGTTCTTTGCTGCCCTCCCTCAATAGAGGAGGAGACTCCGGACTCAGTCCGTGAGCGGGTTCTCTCTGGCGCATTTCGCCGACTGACCGGGAACTTTTCCTCCAGTTGCTTCGTTAGATCATCCAGGAGGCTAGCGATGCCTATAGCCGCCGCCGCTGCCCTGACGGCAACGGCATGCGTCCTCATCGGGTGCATGCCTCACACTCACCGCCACGAGACGCGCGAGGAGAATCGGTCCATCGAACTCGGCAAGGTGGAGATGGTTCGCGCTCTCGTCGAGATGAAAGCCGGAGAGCTCAAGATCCGGGGCGGCGCCGACGGCCTCCTCGATGCTTCACTCCGCTACGACGAGCGCGCGAAACCCGAAATCCGGTACGACGCCAGCGGTTTCCGCGGTGACCTGACGGTCCGCCAGCCCCACGTCAGCTTCAACATCGGTTCGTCGGACAGCCCGAACAATTGGGACCTTCGCCTCAATGATGATGTGCCGATGGACCTCGAAGTCCGTGTGGGCGCCGGCAAGAGCGTCCTGGAACTCGGCAGCCTCTATCTCCGCTCCCTGGAGGTCCACCTCGGGGCCGGTGAGATCAATCTGGATCTGACCGGCAAGTGGCGGAAGAGCATGGAGGCCCACATCCGTGGAGGCGTCGGCAAGGCCGTCGTCCGGCTGCCGAAAGATGTGGGAATCGAGGCCCGCGCCCGCGGCGGCATCGGGTCCATTCACGTCTCGGGCCTTGAGCGGTCAGGCGATCTCTACACAAACGAACCGGCCGTCAAGTCGCCAGTGACTCTGCGCCTCGACATCGAGGGTGGGATCGGCGAGATCCGTCTCGAAGCGCAGGAGTAAGGGTCAGGCGCGCTTCAAGTCGCCCGCCAGCGCCTGGATCTTCTTGATCGCCTCGGCGATCTGTTCCATGTCCTTCCGGGAGGTCAGCAGCATGTTCTGTGTGAACCAGACTGCTTCTTCGCACAGACGGTCGTTGGCAGGGCACTGGTTTCGCGACTCCCACTTCGCCAGCAACTCCTTCGGATAGATCGCACGGAAGGCCCGCGACGCCATGGCGTTCTTCAGGAACGGTTCTTTGTTGAGTGGCGAGTAGCCGCTGGAGCCTGGGATGCCCTCGGCGTCCAGCGCTTTGAGGAACGCGCTGCGGGGCGCGCCGGCGAACTGTTCCTTGTTGTAGCGAAACATGTAGAGGTGATACGCGTTTCGCGTGCAGCCGCCGTACATCCGCGCCGGGGTGATGCCGGGGATCTCACGCAGCATCGATGTCAGATAGGCCGCGTTCTGCTCCCGCGTCTTCGATTGCTCCTCAATCCTCGTCATCTGGGCCACCAGCAGGGCCGCCTGGAACTGCGTCATCCGCAGGTTTGCTCCGTTGGCGCCGTAACTGAAGTTGTAGCTCGATGTCCTCCGC
>JAEHDI010000219.1 GCA_016880505.1 Bryobacterales bacterium
CCGGTGTCCCGGACGACGGTCAGCATCGAAGTCTGCCGCACGTTGCTGGGCTACATTCTGGCGGGCGATTGGAAGGACGGCGACCGGCTGCCCGGCGAGCGCGAATTGTGCCGCCGTCTGGGAGTGGGCCGGGCCTCCCTGCGCGAAGCGCTGAAGGGTCTCCAGGTTCTCGGAATGATCGAGATGCGGCAGGGAGAGGGAACCTTCGTTTCCAGCCAAAATGGCTTTCTCACCCGGCCGCTGCTATGGGCGATCTCCGGTACGGGTCCGGACAGTTTCAGCCAACTCTATGAGGCGAGGCGCGTCCTTGAGGGTGAACTGGCTGCGCTCGCGGCCGAACGGGCAACAGACGAGGAACTGTCGGCGATCGAGGCACTCGTTCTCCGGATGGAAGCCGAGGGTTTCACGAATGTCGTGCTTGCGGAAGCGGACGTCGAGTTCCATCTGTCCATCGCGAAAGCGGCCCGTAACGTCGTCCTTCAGAATCTCCTCACGCTTCTCCTTCACTTGACGCGGCAGATGACTCGCGAGATCATGTTGGCTCCCACGGTGTCGGGAGTCACCGCGCAACTCCACCGGCAACTCTACGAGGCGATCAAGCGACGAGACGCCGCCGGCGCCAGGGCGGCATGTGCGCAGCATTTCCAGACCGCGCTGGATAGACGCCGTCGCGCCTTCGCGCAGCCCGGCTTGTAGCTCACGCCCGCTTATTCCGGCACGGTAAACTTTACGAAAAGCGACTGAGGAAGATTGCCCCAGCGGGCGTACATCCAAGCCTCGTAACGATCGCGGGGGTGAGATTCGATCTCATCGGGCGGTCCGAGTTTAATGTACACGCGTCCGCGGGTGCTTCTCCAGCCCGGACCGTCGTCCCGGAATCGCTCGTTGGCATAACGGATGCGCCGGTAGTGCTCTTCTTTGAACTCGTTCGCAGCCGTGCCGGGACTCGGATCACGCCGCTTCCAGAACCGCTCGATGAATTGCTCCCGGTCCGAGTCCGAATGGAGACTCAAGAACTCTGCCCTCTCGCCATCGGTGATCAGGTAGATAACATCCTCATCGAGCCATTTTTGATAAAGAGCCGTCAGACCCGATTGTGCGGGCCACGAACGCACCAGAAACGCCTCGGGCGCCGCAGCGGGCCCGGACTGGGACGAATCGTACACCACCTTCCCCGCGCTCACGATCCGTACCCTTTCTATGCCAGGCAGCAGCTTCTTGACTCCCGACTCGCCTGCGTGAACAAGGAACGCTCCAATTGCCGGCCACACCGCCCCCACGATGACGGCCGCAACTAGCGCCAGCGCACGCCGAGCCGCCGGCCTCGCCGGCGCGTAGACGATCCGCTCGATTCGTTCTTTCATGTTTGTTCCGCCTGTCACTCCCGAGACACCCGCGGTTGCACAACCTGCACAGAATCGGCAAGTCATGAGCAGTGCCGAAGCGTAATCCTCCCGCGCAGCACCGCGCCGGACTACTGTTTCATCGCACGCACGCTCCCGCTCCTCGGCCAGGCGGCGCTCGATCCACCAGGCGGCCGGGTGGAACCACAACACGCATGCGATGGCGCGATGCAGGGCGGCCGTCAGGTTGTCACGGCGTAACGCGTGGACGAGCTCGTGCGAAAGTACGGCGACGAGTTCCTGAGGGCTCAGCACACCGGAGAGGCCCTCGGGCAGGATGATCCGCGGCCGCAGGATTCCCCGAAGCACGGGCTCCGTCAGGCCGGCGGAGATCACAAGCTGGACACGGTGGTGAAGCCCTGTCCTTTCCTCGGCGGTTTGGAAAGCCTCCCGCTCGGATTGGCTCGGCTGCCGGAACACGTTGCCGCCGGTCCGGAGCTGCCGCCGCCATCGAAGCAGGCACGTGAGGATCCCCGCCAGCCATACCAGCGTCATGGCGCAGTAGATCTCGTGGTGAGCGATGTGGGCCTGTGGTGGCGCGGCGTTCGCGGATGGCGTCAGGCGCCCGGCGAGCGGTGCAATTCCGGCGACCGCCTGCCACGCGGGGGAGGGAAGCAACCCGCCCGCCTGGGCCCCGGCCCATCCGAGCAACCCGGCCGGAAGGGCTAGCCGCCAGGATGCGATCAGCCAGAGTGCGTATCGTGTTGTCGCCCCCGCGTGGCGCAGCGACTGCGCCGCAGCCCACGCCAGCGCAGTGAATAGCGTGGTCTGCCAGAGGTGGGCCGCCGCCTGCGGCCAGAACCACTCCGAAAATGCCGACAGCGGGATGTGGAAATTCATGACTTGCCGCCTTTCCGTGCCAGCATCTGCTCGGCTTCCTTGAGATCCCGAAGTGTCAGCTTTCCGGAATCCACAAGATGAGCCATCACCGCCGCGGCCGAGCCGCCGAAAAGCCCGAGCACATCGTCCATCAGGCGGCGATAGGCGGACTTGCGCGTGATCACCGCTTCGAAAATGTGCGCATTGCCGATTTTCTTAGTGCGCCGCACGGCGCCTTTGTCGACAAGCCGGTAGACGATCGTCTGCACCGTTGTGTAGGCCGGCCGGTCTTCCTCCGGCAGGCTTTCCTGGACCTCGCGGACGGACGCTGCCCCGAGCCTCCAGAACTGCTCCATCAATTGCAACTCGAATCGTGTCAGTCTGGTTGTCACGCGGATCTCCTAGTTTACTAGTCAAATCTACTACACGGTTAGGAGAAAAACAAGAGGCAAAATCCAAGACGCGAGAAGAAATTCTGGGGTATAATTGTCTTGTGAAGGCCAAGACATCAATCACACTCCCTTCGGATCTTCTGAAGAGAATTGACCGGGCGGATGCAAATCGCTCCGCGTTCCTCGAGAGAGCAGCCCGGGCCTACCTGGCACGTCTCGAGAAGGCCCAGCGGGAGGCTGCGGACGCCGAAATCATCAACCGCCACGCGGACCGCCTAAACGCCGAAGCGGTGGACGTCCTCGCATACCAGGGTCTGCCGTGAAGCGCGGCGAGTTGTACCTCGTCCGAAAGCCGGGATCGCAGGACCCGCGGCGTCAACGTGTATTTGTGATCGTGAGCCGCCAGGCACTGATCGGCACCAAGTTCTCCTCGGTGATCTGCGCCCCTGTCTATTCGCGCCACGACGGTATCAGCACACAAGTCAGAATCGGTGTGGAAGAGGGCCTGAAGAGTGAGTCGAGCATTCACTGTGACGAACTCGTCAGTCTTCCGAAAGCGATGCTGACGCATTACGTTGGCAGGCTTGGCGAAGACGTTCTGAAAGAGTTGGACCGAGCCTTGCTGATCGCGTTGGATTTGGAAGAGACGATCCCTTTGTGGGCGGCCTGATCCGAGACAGTCTGCTCGCTTCAACAGAAATCCCGCGACGTTACCGTCGCCGCTCCGAGGAGCAACGCTTCGATGTGGCGGGCGCGGACATGGATGACGCCTTCCTGGTTCTGAAGGACGCCATCGATAAACAGATACGGCGCGCCTACGATCACCGTTCGGTATTCGGTGAAGAGATCGGGCGTGACGATCGCGTTCGCAACTCCGGTCTCGTCCTCGAGGCTGATGAAGAGAAAACCTTTCGCCGTCCCGGGACGCTGCCGGCAGATCACGCACCCGCCGATCCGCACCGGCCGTCCGTTTCGCAGGCCCTTGAGCTCGGCGGCGCTCTTCACGCCCATTGTCCTCATCCGCTCGCGGTGCAGCCGCATCGGGTGCGGACCGATGGTCACCCCCGTGTTGCGAAAATCGGCCAGCAGCCGTTCCGGCAAAGTCATGGAAGCGAGCGGCGAGCGCGAACTGTTCTCTCCGGACCCGGCGAACAACTCGCCTGCCGGCCGCACTGCCAGAGCGGCATCCCAGAGGGCGGACCGGCGGTGACCCTCCCGCTCTAAAGAGTTCAACGCACCCACCTCGGCCAGAGTTGCCAGTTCATCTTTCCGCAGCGGCACGCGCGCGGTCAGGTCCTCGATGCTCCGAAAGGACGCCCGTTCTCGCTGCTCCACGATCGCCGCCGCCATCTCGGCGCGAAGGCCCTTTACGTAGTTCAGTCCCAGCCGCACGCACTTTTTGCCGTTGTCGTCCTCTACCGTGCACGTACGTCCCGATTGCGTCACGTCTGCCGTTTTGAAGTGCGAGCCGTGCCGCTGCGCATCCTTGATCAGCGTGGCGGGGTGGTAGAACCCCATCGGTTGGTTGTTCAACAGCGCTGCCGTGAACGCGGCCAGGTAGTGACACTTCAGGTAAGCGCTGGCATAAGCGATCAGTGCAAAGCTGGCCGCGTGCGACTCCGGAAAACCGTACAGCGCGAACGACGTGATCGACTTCACGATCTCGTCCTGAGCCGTCTTGTCGATGCCGTTGCGATCCATCCCTTGCCGCAGTTTCACCTCGATCTCGAGCATCCGTTTTTCGGAGCGCTTGAATCCCATCGCGCGCCGTAACTCCTCGGCCTCACCGCCGGTGAATCCGGCCACCGTCATCGCCATGCGCAGCAACTGCTCCTGGAACAACGGTACGCCGAGTGTCCGCTTCAGCACCGGCTCGAGTGACGGGTGCGGATAGACGACCGGTTCCAGCCCTTGCCGCCGCTGAAGGTACGGGTGAACCATGTTGCCGACGATAGGTCCGGGACGGATGATCGCCACCTCCACCACCAGGTCGTAGAATTTCTCCGGCCGCAGGCGCGGGAGGCACGACATCTGCGCGCGGCTCTCCACCTGGAACATGCCGATGGTATCCGCCCGCTGCAACGTGGCGTACACGAGCGGATCGTCCTGCGGCAGGTGTGCCAGATCCACCTCTTCGCCGTATGCGTCGCGGATCAGCACCAGCGATTCCTCGACTGCCGCCAGCATGCCCAGTCCGAGCAGGTCCACCTTGATGACGCCCATGTCGGCGCAGTCTTCTTTGTCCCACTGGACCACGATGCGGCCCGGCATCGTGGCCGGCTCGAGCGGCACGATCGAATCCAGTTGCCCCTGGCAGATCACCATGCCGCCGGAGTGCTGGCCGAGATGACGTGGCAGGTCCTGCGCCTGCGCATACAGCGATATGAACTTCGCCACCAGCGGCTCATTCAGGTCGAAGCCGGCCTCGCGGAAGTGCTGCTCCAGTGTTTCTTCCGGGTCGTCCCATTCAAACCCGCGCACCAGGCCCGACAGCCGCGCCAGCGAGTCCGGATCGAAGCCGAGCGCCTTGCCGACGTCCCGTGCCGCCGACCGGTCGCGGTAGGTGATCACATTGGCGGTCATCGCCGCGCCCAGCTTCCCGTACCGCTGGTAAACGTACTGGATCACCTGCTCGCGGCGCTCGCCGCTCGGCAGGTCAATGTCGATGTCCGGCCACTCGCCGCGCTCCTCGGAGAGGAAACGCTCGAACAGCAGTTCCATGCCTACAGGATCGACAGCCGTGATTCCCAACACGTAGCACACGGCGCTGTTGGCGGCGGAGCCCCGTCCCTGCGCCAGGATCTCCTGCTCGCGGCAGAAGCGGACGATGTCCCAGACGATCAGAAAGTAGCCGGCCAAGTCGAGCTTCTCGATCACCGCCAGTTCCCGTTCGATCTGCTTCCGCGCGCGCTCGTGGTACGGGCGGTAGCGGTTCCGCGCACACTCGTCCGTCAGTTTGCGCAGAAATGAATTCATCGTTTCACCGGGCGGCACGGGGTAATGCGGAAACTGGTAGCCGAGGTTTGCCAGCGTGAATTCGATCCGGGCCGCCAGTTCTTCCGCGTTGTGGATCGCCTCCGGCAGGCCGGCGAACAGCTGTTTCATTGCCGCGGGCGCTTTCAGGTGACGCTCGGAGTTCTTCGCCAGCAGCCGGCCGGCTTCGTGGATCGTGGTCTTGTGGCGTACGCAGGTGAGCACGTCGAGCAACTCGCGCTGCTCCTCGCGCGCGTGGCTGACGCCGTTGCAGGCGACGAGCGGCAGCCCCAGGCCGGCCACCGCCTGGTTGCGCGCTTCCTCTTCCCGGTCGTAATGCCGCTGGACCTCGGCGTAGACATTGCCTTTTCCGAAGATTGACACCAGCCGCTCCGCGCACCGCCGGCCCTCTTCGGGGCCGCCGCGCAGCGCCAGTGCCAGCGGTCCCTCCTCCCCGCCGGTGAGGCAGATCAGCCCGGCGGTGTGCTCGGCTAGATCCTCCGGAGTGGCCGCCGCTTCGCCCTTCTTCGCCCGCAGTTTCATCTTCGTGATCAGACGGCACAGGTTCTGGTAGCCGGTGCGGTTTTCGGCCAGCAGCGAGTACCGGCAGTTTTCCACCGACGTGATCTCCGCTCCGATCAGCGCACGGACGCCTGCCTTCTTCGCGGCCATGTGGAACCGCGGCGCCCCGGACAGGCTGTCCCGGTCGAGTAATGCGACCGCCGGAACGCCCAATCCGGCTGCCGCCTCGATGAGTTCCTCCGGCTGCGAAGCGCCCTCCAGAAAGCTGAAGGCTGAGCGGGCGTGGAGTTCGGCGTACATGTCAGTCGTAGACCCCTTCGACAAACCACTCGCGGGCATCCAGGTCGAAATAGATCCGGTAGAGCGCGTTGCGCTCCAGTTCCACGTCCCATTCGTCGCGCGCCCAGCGCGTCCGGGTCCACCATTCCCCGGAGGTGCGCCATGGACCGGCGGCCTCCGAAACTTCTCCCCGTACACCCGGCGCGGCTACGTAGTGCGGCGTCTCCGCGCGCAGCCGAACATTGGCCGGCAGCACCGGCCGAAAAACACGAACAGCAAAAACCGGGACAGTACACTCATTTCCCTTTTTCAGCCCGTGAGCCGACCAGGGCCGCAGAGTCCATACTTTCATATTGACACGCCTCATCTGTATGCTGTATACATACAGTAGGCAGTTGATATGTACCTGA
>JAEHDI010000220.1 GCA_016880505.1 Bryobacterales bacterium
CATTTCGACAGCCACTGGGAATCGCTCGACGCCCTGGAGCGAATGGACTTCAAGGTGAACCCGAACCGTCGCCTCTGCCGGAATCTGGAGGAATTGCTCGAGTTCTACCGGGTGTGGCAGGAGCGGCGGGAGGAACTGCCCTACGAGATCGACGGCGTCGTCGTAAAAGTCGATTCCGTGGCCCAACAGCGCACGCTCGGGTGGACGGCTAAGGCGCCGCGATGGGCGATCGCGTTCAAGTATCCGGCGCAGCAGCAGGAAACGGTCGTCGAGCAGATTGAGGTGCAGGTCGGACGGACTGGGACGCTGACTCCGGTAGCGCACCTGCGCCCGGTGCTGGTGGGCGGCGTTACCGTATCCCGCGCTACGCTGCACAACGAGGACGAGATCGAGCGCCTCGGCCTGGAGATCGGCGACTCCGTGTTGATCGAGCGCAGCGGCGACGTGATCCCGAAGGTCGTGCGGGTCACCCGAAAAGCCGAACAACCACGCGCGTTTGTGATGCCGAAAGAGTGTCCGGTCTGTGGCGGACAGATCGTGCGCCAGGAGGGCGAGGTCGCCAGCCGCTGTATCAATACGAACTGCCCGGCGCGATTGAAGGAATCAATCCTCCACTTCACCGCCCGAGGAGTCATGGATATCGACGGCATGGGCGAGGTGCTGGTCGATCAGGTCGTGGATCGTGGACTGGTCAAGAGTCTCGCCGACATCTATGATCTTCGGCTGGAGCAGATCGTCGAACTGGAGCGGATGGCCGAAAAATCCGGGCGGAAGCTCCTCGACAACATCGAACGCTCGCGAAAAAAGCCGTTGCCGCGGGTGTTGACGGGACTTGGCATTCCCTTCGTCGGGGAACGCACCGCCGCGATCCTGGCGGAGACGTTCGGCAGCCTGGACCAGATCGCAGCGGCGGATGACGAGACGCTCCAGCAGGCCGAGGAGGTCGGGCCGAAAGTCGCCCGAAGCATCTGGCAGTTCTTCCGTGAGCCGCACAACAAGGAACTGGTGGAGCGGCTCCGCAAGGCCGGGCTGCAATTCGGGCATGCCGTCTCCCGGAAGAAGGAGGCGCTCCCCCTGGCCGGACTCACGTTCGTGCTGACCGGAACGCTACCGAATCTGAGCCGCGACGAGGCGAAGGCGAGGATCGAAGCTACCGGCGGGAAGGTGACCGGCTCGGTCAGCAAGAAGACTCACTACGTGGTGGCAGGCGAGGAGGCCGGATCGAAGCTCCAGAAGGCCCGCGAACTGAACGTCCCCATCATCGATGAAGCCGAAATGCTCAAGCTGCTGGGGACTGCGGCTAAGCGGTAGTCTCGGCCGCGGCTTTCTTCATCTCGTTCCACCGGGTCACGAGGTATGCGATACCGACGCCGATCGGCACGAGCCCGAGCGTCGCAATGGAATACAGATCCTTGTCCCCCTCCGTCAGCGCCATCGTCACGAAGAAGATGACACTACCGACTCCCACCGCCAGCCAGATCAGGCCCCGCAACAGATAAGCGCTATCGATGGGGCGTGCCGGAAGTTCGAAGAAGTCCTCGGGCAACGGGAGGTTCTTCTCGATAGCGGCCATGCGTTCGCGATGGTACATGCGGTAACGCATGTGGCGGAAATAGATGGCCAGCATGGCTAGACCCACGCTGGCTACAATGGCTGTCAGTGGAATTACGGCTTCGGTAATTGGCATGATCTTCAGGTTTCTCCGCCCTTTAGACCTCATTGTTCGCCGGCTTTGTTTCAGGTGGGTGCTGAAACTTTCACTCGTCTGTGTGTAGTCTAAGAAGCAGGTGGTGAGCGACTCCACCGGAGACGAGGTTCGTGTCCTCCTCGACACCGGACGCCGGGAGGATGCCCTTCGTCTGCTTCTGGAGCGTTATCAGGATCGCGTCTTTCGGCTGTGCTGTGTTCTTCTGGCCGACGAGTCCCTCGCCGAGGACGTCATGCAAGAGGTTTTCCTCCGTGCCTGGAAAGGTTTACCCGGCTACCGCGGCGAGGCGACGCTCGGCACGTGGCTGTACGCGATCGCTCGAAATGTCTGTCTCACCCGCTTGAAGCGGAAACCGCCAGTTCGGACCGTTCCGTTGGACGAGGCGCGATTTCAGCACGCAAGCGAACCGGGGCATGACGGCACGGAAGTCCGGTCCATGGTGATGCAGCTTCCGGAGAGGTACCGCCAGGTATTGTTCCTCTACTATTACGAGGACAAGTCCTACGAAGAGGTGGCGGCGATGTTGGACCTGCCTCTGGGCACCGTGAAAACGCATCTCCATCGTGCGAGGAAGGAATTGAGTGCGTTGTTAAAGGGGGCCTATGGCGTGCGAGCGATTTGAAGCGCGAATCGTGGAGTACGTGGACGGCGCGCCCGACCATGTGCTGGAGGAGCATCTCCGCTCCTGCACGGCGTGCCGGGACGCGGTGGACGTACTCACCGCCCTGGACCGGTCGCTGGCCGCGAATCTGACGCCGCCGGCGGCGCCTCCCCAGATCAGCAGGAGAGTGATGCGAAGGTTGGCGGAACTGGAGCGCGCCGGGCGCGCAAATCGTCTCCCTCAACTGCTGGACCTTGTCGGAATCGCCGGTGTGGCTGCGGGTGCTCTCTGGTTTCTGACCCGGGCTCCGCAGTTGACCCTCCCCGGCCTCGTGCCCGCCGGCGCGGTCACTGTCCTGCCGTGGGTGATCGCGGGGGCGTGCCTGTCGGCGGGGTTTCTGTTTGCGCTCGCCTGCCTGACGCAACCGGTCCAGCCGGTAAAATAGTAGACTGTCCCTTCGACAGTCGGAGGATTTACTGCGCGCGCTTGCTCAAACACTGATCTCGTGGGGTCCGCCCGGACTCCTCTTACTGGCGCTGCTGGATTCGACCGGTATCCCGCTTCCAGCGACAGTCGACGCACTCGTTATCGCGCTGGCGGCGGTTCAGCCTGGGCTTGCGATTCTGGCCGCAGCCCTTGCAGTCGTCGGTTCGTCGGCCGGTTGCATGGTGTTGTTCTATTTTTCGCGGAAGGGTGGGGAGCGTTACCTCGACCGGTATACCCAATCCGGACGCACCCGGAGGTTCCGGGAATTGTTCTTGCGATACGGCCTGGTGACGGTGTTCATCCCCACGCTTCTGCCTCTGCCACTTCCGACCAAGATCTTCGTGATCTCAGCTGGCGCCTTCGGAGTCCGGTGGCTGCCGTTTCTCCTCGTTGTGCTGGCCGCAAGGGTCCCCCGTTACTTCGGTCTTGCATATCTCGGTTCGCAACTCGGTGAGCATTCCGGCGCCTGGCTGCGCGGCCACGTCTGGCACCTTGCGGCGATTGCCCTCGCGATGTTTGCGCTGTCGGTCCTTCTGATCAGAGTCGCAGAACGCTCACGCAAGGCGGCCGTCGGATTGGGATAGAATCGCGGACATGTTATCCCGTCGTGATTTTCTCCGCGCTGCGGCCGCTTCTCCGCTGATCGGATGCCGTAAGCCTGCGGTATCCCGCATCCGCATTCGGGACCTCGGCTTCCAGTACGAGGACTTCCTCTACCGCGCGCCGATCAAATTCGGCGGCCTCGTCCTCGACCGTGTGACGCTGCTGAACGTCGATTGTGTCATCGAAGATGCCAGCGGACGAACGGCGAAGGGCTTCGGATCGATGCCTCTCGGCAACATCTGGTCGTTTCCGTCGCGGAAGATGCCGTACGAGGCGACGCTCGGCGCCATGAAGGTACTCGCCGGACGGATTTCGAAGATCACCGGCGCGTACAAGGAGTCCGGACACCCCATCGACATCAACTGGGCGCTGGAGCCGGAATATCTGAAAGCTGCGGACGAAGTCTCGCGGGAACTGGCGCTCGTCGAACCCATCCCGAAGTTGTGCACGCTCGTGACCGCCAGCCCGTTCGATGCCGCGGCCCACGATGCGTTCGGCAAACTCCACGGCCGCAACTGCTACCGTACCTACGGTCCCGACCTGATGCAGCACGACATCGGTCATTATCTTGGCGCGGAATTCCAGGGAGAATACCTCGACCGGTACGTACTCAAGACGGCCAAGCCCCGAATGCCGCTGTACCACCTCGTCGGAGCGCTCGATCCGATTACCGAATCCGATATCAAGCAACGGATCAACGACGGACTCCCGGAGACCGTGCCCGAGTGGATTAACTACAACGGACTGACGCATCTCAAGATCAAGCTAAACGGTGACGACCTGACGTGGGATGTCGGCCGCGTGCTGGCCGTCGATCGGGTGGCGGACGAGACGCAGAAGAAGCGCGGCGTCACGAAATGGTTCTACTCGGCGGACTTCAACGAGCGCTGCAAGAATGTGGACTACTTGATCGCGTTTCTGAGGCAAGTGAAGGAGAAGACGCCCGAGGGCTTCGAGCGGATTCAATACATCGAGCAGCCCACCGGCCGCGATCTCAAGGCTCACCGGTCGAACGTGATGCACGAGGCGGCGAAGCTTAAGCCCGTAGTGATCGACGAGTCGCTCACCGATCTTGAAAGCCTGCAACTGGCGCGCGAGATGGGATACACCGGAGCGGCGCTCAAGGCGTGCAAGGGACAGAGCCAGGCCGTGCTGATGGCGGCGGCTGCACAGAAGTACAAAATGTTCCTCTGCGTGCAGGATCTGACCTGTCCGGGTGCGTCGCTCATTCACTCGGCCGGGCTTGCTGCTCACATCCCTGGCGTTGCTGCGATCGAGGCGAATTCGCGCCAATACGTCCCGGCTGCCAACGAGCCTTGGGTGAAGCGATTCCCCGGCATCTTCATTGTCAAAGACGGGACGATGGACACCAGCATCCTGGACGTCCCCGGCCTCGTGTAGGGACGCGCCGCTGGCGTATTCCTAACGTGATTCCACCGGTTCTGCGACCACTTTACCGTCGCGCATGTGGACGGTTCGGTGGGCGTAGGCCGCCGCCTCGGGGTTATGCGTGATCATCAGAATGGTCTGGCCAAGCTGTCCGTTGAGATTGCGAAGCAGCCCCAGCACGACGTTCGAATTCTCCGTGTCGAGGTTGCCTGTCGGTTCGTCTGCCAACAGAATCGAAGGATGATTCACGATCGCTCGCGCGATCGCCACGCGTTGTTGCTCTCCACCCGACAGCGCCCGTGGCTTGTGGTGCAGGCGCCGGCTGATGCCGAGCAGATCCAAAACTTCCCGGAACTTCGGATCTTCCTGAAAGTCTTTGCCCGCAATGTGACGCGCGATGGCGATGTTGTCCGCCGCAGTCAGCGTCGGCAGTAGGTTGTACTTCTGGAAAACGAACCCCACCTCGGTTTTTCGAAGTTCCGTGCGATCCGACTCCGCCATCGCCAGGAGGTCTTTTCCGTGGATATAGACCGTGCCGGAGGTGGGCGGGGTGAGCCCGCCCAGAATGTGGAAGAGCGTCGACTTTCCGCTCCCGGACGGGCCCACGATGGCGAGGAACTCTCCACGGCTGACCGCGAGGTCCACTCCGCGCAGCGCGTGAACGTCCACCTCGCCCACGCGGTATATCTTGCGAAGGTCGTGCACGCGGATGACGATGTCGTTATTCATACGCGAGCGCCTCGATCGCGTCCTGTCGCGCGGCCTTCCACGCCGGATACATGGCCCCCAGAATCGCCCCGAGGACGGCGATCGCTGCGGCGATAGGCCACCACCCGGGCACGATCTTCTGGATTAGCGACGCCGGCACCATCGTCTCGATCACCCAACGCGAGCCGTACGTGAGCAGGATGCCCAAAACCGACCCGACGAGTGCTAGCAGCGCGGTCTCGCGGAAAATCATGTTAAGAACATACGCGGGCGAGGCCCCGAGCGCCTTCAGGATGCCGATCTCCCTGGTCCGTTCCAGCACCGCCGTGTACATCGAGAGGAACACTACCAGGAAACCGACGACGATCGAAAGCCCGATAATCACCCCGATGAACGCCTTCAGCCCCGGCACGTTGTTCACCGAATAGAGCGAGGTCAGTTCCTCCATCGAGTAGATCGGATAATCCGGCAGGCGCTGCTTGAGCGCCGCCACCGTCTTGTCCGTGTTCGCTGGATTGTCGAGCTTCAGGAAAACCGAGCTCAGCTTGCCGGTCGTACTCGTGAGGTACTGAAGCGTCCGGCGGGGGATCACGATGCGCGCAAGCTTGCCCGGCTCGGAGATGCCGCACACGCGCCAGTTCCGGTCCAGCAGTCGCACGGTGGACCCCACCGTCAGTTTGTTCTGCCGGGCATAGAACTCGTCCACGATCATGTCGTCAGGAGTGCGAAACTGTCCACCCTGCTGATACCGGAATCCACCGCTGATTCGGTTGAACTCCTCCAGATCGATGCCCGTGATCGTGTTCACTCCGCCGATCGGATAGACGACCGTGCCGGTGGCGTAGCGGACATGCGGTTGCTGCTCGAAGAAGCCGAGCAGTTTCTCGTTCATCGACGCCGAGCTCAAGCCGATCAGCGACGTTCCCGGCGCACGCACCAACACGTCGGCGCCGACGCCTCGCGCCCGCCGGGCCGAGTCCTCCAACATTCCCTCGCTCAAGCCGACCAACGTCAGCATCATTGTGACCTCGACGCCGACCGCAAGCACGCTGAGCAACGTCCGCACCGGCCGGTGCTTCAGGTTTTCTGCGACAAGTTTGTTGATCAAGAAAGGAGTTCCTTCGAACTCTGGGAGCTCCGCGCGGGACGCGCGGGACCATGTTCCATTGTAGCGATGAGACGAACCTTCCCGCGCGCTCCACATTGTCTTCACGTACCGCGCCACCGCTCGTACCGGTACGAGAAAACGCGAAGTAATAGGACGCTAAGTAATTGAGTACGTGTGAGAAATGTACCGGTACGGTTCTGTGCGCGGCACTCCAATTTGGGTCTTTCCACCTGCAATGTATCAGCGTATTCTGAACTTACTCCGCGCTATTCTTCAGCCGGGGAAGCAAATACCTCCGGCAAAACGACAACACAACGCGGGGCGCCGCCCATGGACCGGCGGCTGGGTGTGATTGGAGGAGTGATGATCCGTGTAGTTCTGTACACCGACGAACCGATGTTCGCGGAGGGCTTGACGCATGTGCTGTCATCCGGAAATGCGTTTCAGCTCTGCGAGGTCTGTGGGACCATCGGCGGCCTGTCTCGCGGCGTCGCGGAGGCGCGCCCCGAGATCGTCATGCTCGATTGGGGTCCCACCGTTACGCTTCGGGATCTGCTGGACATTCGCTCAAGCGCGCCTTGGGTGCGCATCGTGGTATGGGCCCGTTCGATCTCGACCGAGCTCGCTTTTCAGGCCATTGAACACGGCATTCACGGAATCCTGGACAAGTGCGCACCCGCTCACACTCTCTTGAAGTGCCTGGAGATCGTCTCCGAGGGCGGGCTCTGGTTCGATGAGACCCTAAAAAAGAAAATCCTCGACCGTCCTGCTGTGGAACTCACCCGGCGCGAAAGCCAGTTGGTCACGCTGCTGTGTCACGGGATGAGCAACAAGGAAATAGCCGGCGAACTCAGGCTGTCCGAAGGCACCATCAAAGTGTATCTATCCCGGATGTTCCAGAAACTCGGCGTGAAGGACCGATTTGAGCTGGCGTTGTACGGCCTGAAAAACCACGTCGAGAAGAACGGAGCCGCCGCCTTTGCGCACGGACGGGATAAAGTCCGGCGGCCCGTCCAGAGCGATCACGGGCCATGGCTCCGCTCGCTCATGGTCGTACCCCAGACGGAGCACGGCGCCGGCAGCGCGAGCTGAGCGGTTTCGTCCGCTTCACAGCCAGAGGCTGCGGCGCCGTGAGCGCAACAGCCAGATGAAGAACGGTCCGCCCAGCATCGCCGTGATCACGCCTACCGGCACTTCCGTGGGTGCAAGGATCGTTCGCGCCACCGTGTCACAAGCCGCCAGAAACGCGGCGCCCACAAAGAACGAGCACGGAATCAGGAACCGGTGATCGGCCCCGAAGCGGAGCCGCAGCGCGTGCGGCACAATCAGCCCGATGAATCCGATCGGCCCCGTCAGTGCTGTGACGGACCCCGCGATCAGCGATCCCGAAATGTAGCCTGTCAGCATCAGCCGCGATGTTGAGACGCCGCGGGACGCCGCCCACTCTTCTCCCACCATCATCAGGTTCCAGTCGCGAGCCTTCCAAAACAGGTAGATGACAAACGGCAGTACAGCGCCTGCCAGCCACCCCAGCGTCGAATATTCCACTGCGTCGATGCCCCCCAACAGCCACCGGACAATCGCGAACGACTGCCCAAAATCCGCAAGGTACTGGAGAAACAGGATGCACGCCAGGCAGATGCTGTTAATCGTGACGCCCGCCAACAGCAGAGTAAACGACGACATACGACGACCTTCCGTGGCGACTGCCAGCACCAGCGCCAGCGTCAGTCCCGCTCCCCCGAAGGCCGCAAGCCAGATGGCCGGGAGACCCACCGCCGTCTGCCAGCCGAGCGAAATCGACAGTACGGCTCCCAGCGATGCGCCGCTCGACACGCCCAGCGTGTATGGGGTGGCCAGGGCATCGCGCAGCAGCGCCTGGAACAACGCTCCCGCCACCGCCAGTGCGCCGCCCGCCAGCAGCCCGAGAAGAACCCGCGGCAGGCGGGCATAAAACAGGATTTCCGCGTCCGGAGAGAGTCCCGCGAACGCCCGGCCGTAGTCGACCGGAGCCGAGCCGATCAGTGGAAGAATCACCAACGCAGCGGCCGCCCCGGCGGCGCTCAGACTCACGACAACCAGCCACCGCCGCGGCGTCACGCTTCGAGTCGGCATCTCTCCTCAGTCTCCGTACACGATCCACGGACGTCCCGCCGCCGTCCGCTGGATCTCGGCGTCCACGCCGAATACACGGCGCACCATCTCGGCCGTCATCACGTCCGACGGTGCGGCGTCCGCCACAATTTCTCCAGCGCGCAGCATGATGACACGGTCCGAGTAGGCCGCGGCGAGATTCAGATCGTGAGTCACCGCTACCACCAGTAATCCCTTCCGTGCAAGATCGCGAAGCAGGTTATAGATCGCTACCTGGTGCTGGAGGTCGAGGAACGTCGTAGGCTCGTCGAGAAGCAGTACCCGGGGCGTTTGCGCCAGTACCGACGCCAGGATCACCATCTGCCGCTCGCCGCCGCTCAGCGAGCGGAAATCGCGCCGGCGGAAGCTAATCGTGTCGGTAATCGCCATGGCGCGCTCCACCGCCTCACGGTCTTCCGGGGATTCGAACAACCCGTCACAATGCGGCGTACGACCCATCAGCACCACCTGCTCGGCTGTGAACGGGAATTCGAGACGCACCGACTGCGGCACGAAGGCGACTTGTCGCGCGAATGCCCGCCGCGGCCATTTTCCGATCTCGGTGCCGTTGTAACGGCACCGTCCGGTGTAGCGGGGCCGCAAACCGGCCATGATCCCGAGCAGCGTGGATTTCCCGGCGCCGTTAGGCCCGACTACGGCCGCGAGTTGTTCCCCCTCGAAGTCGAGCGAAGCCCCGTGCAGCACCTGGCTGCCGTTGTAACGCATGCCGACTTCGCACAATTGGAACAGGCCGCTCAGAACTTCACCTCCGGATGGATCAGCCTCCCGAATTCCCGTGCCGCCTCAATCACCCGCGGACCCGGAACCACAAAGATGTCCGACGCCACAGCGAAGACCCTCTTTCTTTTCACGGCGGTAAGATTCGGATAGCGGTTCCACAGCGCGACCACGGCCCTCTTCTCCGCTTCCGTCACGCCCGCCGTTCGTGACATTTCGCCCATGTCGATGATCACCTCCGGATCCCGCACGAGTACTTCTTCGAGTGAGACCTTCGCGTAAGCGATCGCGGCGTCGGCCATCACGTTCTCTCCTCCCGCGATTTCCATGACCTCGTTCAGGTAGGATGAACTCCCCGCGGCGATCAGGTCTTCGATTCTCCCCGGCGTCCGCCCGACGACGAACAGCACGCGGCGGCGGGGCAGCCCCGTTGTCCTCCCCCGGACCGAGTCCAGGCCGCCTTGAATCGAGCGGCACAACTTTCCCGCGCGCTCCGGCACTCCGCACAAGGCGCCGATCTGGCGGATCGACTCGAGGATCCCCGTGATGGTCGCGTCGTCCAGCTCCACCACGTTGAGTTTGAGCGTCGGCAGAGTGATCGCTTGCCGGATCATGCTCCTCTCGGCCAGTACGACGTCCGGCCTCAGCGAGAGGATCATTTCCACGTCGGGGCGCAGGTACGTCCCGATCTTCGGTTTCTTCGCCGCTTGTGGCGGATAGTTGCAGAACGTTGTCACGCCCGCCACGCGGTCACCGAGTCCCAGCGCGTAGAGCATCTCGGTAATGCTCGGCGCCGTCGAGACGATCCGCTGCGGCGGCGGCGCCGCAGCCAGTGCGAGTGCGAGAAGCCAGCCGGCTACCATTCGAACCGGAGCCCTCCACGGATACCGCGCGAGAGGCTGCTGTAGCCGAGCACTTCTTCGTACCGGCTGTTCAGGAGGTTATCGGCGCGCAGGTATGGCGACAGGTGGCGGTTGAGCCGCACGGAGCAGGCCGCGTATACATTCTGATAGCCCGGATTCCGTGTGACGCCGAGGTTGTAGTCGTAGTCCTGCCGCTCGCCCACGAGTATCGCCCCGGCCTGGAACCACCAGCGGCTCGGTGCGATCGACATAGAAACCGAACCTGAGTGCCCCGGACGCCGGCCCAATTCCTGCCCGATTCCCGTAAACGGGTGGTTCGGCGAGTTCGAGTGGATGATCCGGCTCCACAGGCGCATGTACGAGCCGCCGAACATGATGTCGTTCGTCGCCTTCACCCGGCCCGAGAACTCGACTCCGCGTGCACGGCTCCGGTCCACGTTGTCCCAGCTTCCCCACACCGGAGGGGGAAGGGAGACAAAAGTAATCAGGTCCTGGAACGAATTGTGGAACACCGCCACTTCTGTGCGCGCTCTCCGGCTGAACCACTCCTGCACCAGGCCCGCTTCATAGCTCGATGTCTTCTCCGGCCGGAGGTCGGGATTGCCCGCGAAGAAGAACTCGCGCGCGAAGTTCTGGATCAGGCTCGGCTCGGTGATGCCACGGCCGGCGCTCACGCG
>JAEHDI010000221.1 GCA_016880505.1 Bryobacterales bacterium
GAGATCCCCTCGACATCCTGATCGAGGACCGTCGCCTGAGCCTGGCCAAACAGAGGTTCCGGCCCCAGGACCGCGCCCTGCCCGCTCCATGCCGCCGTGGGACCCGAGGCGAAAAGCCGGTACGCGCCTGAGGGAACGCCTTCGAAGCGAAAACGGCCGTCGGCTTCGGTATTCACCGCGGCCACGGCCAGTGCCGGCTGATCGGCGGCAACGAGCGCTACGGAAAACCTGCCGGGCGCGGGAATCTCGACACGCCCGCTAACGCTGTAGGAGCGGGCTGGCTGGATGACGAAATCCACGCCCTCATACTCTTCGCCGCCCGAGACCGTGAACAACTGTGGCCGCGCGTTGTCCGGATAGAACAGGACACCCGAGCCAATGCTCGTGGCGGCCGTGCCACCAGTCTCGCCCCGCGCACCGTACGAGACCACCGCCGCATGCTGTCCGGGAGGCAAACCATAAAGCCGGTACTGCCCGAATTCGTCCACGTATGAAGAAGCGCCCAGCCCGGGCACATCGGCAAGCCGCATTGGCTCCCCTGCGGCGGATTTCGCCATGGCGGACACTCTCGCGCCGCGGACGGACCGGCCTACGGCGTCCATCACCCGCCCCGCAATCGCGCCGTAGCGTACGAGCCTACCTGACGCGCGTGTTATGGAGGGCTCTCCGCCGGCCACGCGGACGTGCAGCACGGCACCGGCGTAATTCAGCTTGACGACCTCGATGCGGTAATCCCCGGCGGACAGACCGGCCGCGCGAAAACGCCCTTCGGCGTCGGTCTCAAGCTCAGCCACCGCCTCGGGCTCCCCGGGCCTGAACAATAGAAGCCCCGCCGCCGCGACCGGCGCGCCGGAATGGTGCTCGACGATCCTCCCCTCCAGGGTGCCCGCGTAAAGGGAACCCGCCGCGAGCGCCACCGTCCAAGCGGCCCTCAGGTGCGTCCTCATCTCTGCCTTCACAGTACCCCAGACGGATAAGATGTGGTTTTCGGTTGCCGGGACCTTCGGTTCAGGCGGCGTCCGACTCTTCTTATGCGTCATTCACAACAGGAACAGAGAACAGAATGGGCCTTGACTCGGTCCCTTGTGCGGCCTAGACTGCCGCTTAGCAATGGCTGTAACTCTGCCGAAGGGAATTGATCGCGGATGCGTATTGTTCTCGCGCTGTTTCTTGTGGTCCTTGTTCAGCCTCGTTCACTCGAGTGCGCTCCAGGTAAGGTGACCAAGGAGTTGCTCGGTGCGCGTGGGGTGCAGCGCAGCTACTTCCTTTATGTTCCTGTGGGGCTCAAGGAGGCTGACTCCGTGCCTCTCTTGGTGGCGCTCCACGGATCAGGCAGGGACGGATCTTCGCTTGTGGAAAGGTGGAAGGACCTTGGCTCGAAGGAGCGGATCGTCGTGGTGGGGCCTCTGCTGGGGCGGTTTTCGCCCTCATCATGTCCTGTTGGGAGTCAGAGTACTTCGCTGCTGCCGCTGTGCACGCCGGCGCATTCCGCAGTCCCCAGGAACTCGCGGCCATCGAGGTCACGAAACGAAAGATCCCCATCCAGTTCATTGTTGGCACACGGGATCAGTTCTTTCCGTTGCCGTTGGTGAGGGCGAACGTTGAGAAGTTCCGGCAAACCGGCTTCCCGGTCGAACTTGAGGAAATCCGTGGGCACGACCACTCTTATTACAACGCATCGCGCGAGGTTAACCGGCTCGCGTGGGAGTTCTTGAAGGAGCAGCAACTGCCGGCGGACAAGCTGAGATAGTGATGCCGGTTTGTGCTCGCGTAAGTCTCGAATGATGACGCGAAGATTGTTCATCCTTCTTGGAGCAGTACCATTCCTGGTGCTTGCCGAGGCGCCGATCTCCTTGGATATCCAGGAGTTTGAAATCACGCCGGTAAACGAGGTGCGCCTGCAGATTCGCTACCGGAACGATCCCAAGAAGTCAGGAACTCCTTATTTCGCCGTTGACACCGTAGCTCGCTTTCTGTCCTGGTCGCTGGGCGTGAACGTTTCTCGCATCGTCGGCCCGGACTGGATCTACGGTACCCGCTATGCCGTTTACTTCCGGACGAAGTCAACGACGAATCGCGTCAGTCCGATTCTGTTGAAGTTACTCACGGATCAGTTTCACCTTGTCTACCGCCGTGGGACGCTGCCTGCCGAAGTTCTCGTCCTGACGACCCCTCACGGCGAGCCGAAGCTGAAACCGTCCAAGGCCGAAAAATGTTCCGGCGAGCCGTCGGGCATGCTGTCGACCGACCCCGCGGACTACGGCCTTCGCGAGCAATTTCCCGATTTCAAACCCCCGCCCATGGAACTGCCTTATAGGAGCGGCGAAATCCTCTTCTACCGTGGCTGTCCCGTGTCGGCGGTCGTTCCCGCCTTACAGTTCCACCTTCACCGCCTGATCATCGACGAGACCACGGCTCAGGGACGCTACGACTTCGACATCCCGCTCACGCTGCCGCTGCCCTCCGTCCGACACGCCCGCGGCCCGGTCGCGGAAGAGCTTGAGAAGAAGTTGGGCGCCGAGTTGAACCTGGCCGTCCGCCGCGTCGAGAACGCCCTCGTCGTCGACAGCGCGACACCGATCACCGCACCGGTCAGTTTCCGGTAGGCAGCGCCCTAATAAGGCCAGGCCCGAGTGCTTGTCTCCCTTCGGATTCCACAACACAATGGCGCGGCCGCTTCAGCGGTGAAATTGTTCCCAATCCGCATGAAACGATCAGGGGGCAAACTGCACCATCTAAGAGGAATGGTCACCGACGAGCGGATTCACGTGGTCACGGCTTGGATGCATTCGGAATTTGGCGCTCGGATCAAGGTGAGCGCCATGGCGCGCCGCCTTGGTGTGTCCGGTTCGCGGTTCGCCCACGCATTCAAGGCCGCCACTGGAACGACACCGGCCCGTTACTTGAAACGGGTCAGGCTGAGCGTCGCGGCGGCACTGCTCAGTTACACGCCGCTGCGCATCAAAGAAATCACTGTCAAGGTTGGCTTTGTCAACAACGGCCACTTCGTCCGTGAGTTCAGAAAAGCCTACGGGTTGACTCCGTCGGAGTTCCGGCGCCGCATAGCCTGAAGCTCCTCACCCCTCGAACACCCACCGCCCACCCACCATCGTGCGCTCCACCGGTCGATCAGTTCCATGGGACCAGAGATTGACAGGGTAGGGGCGAACTGACCCTCTTAGCGGCGCCTGAGGGGGTACCGTTACTCACAAATTGGACTAAGATGTCTGAAATTCCGTTGGGTAGGCGTATAATCTCGTCACAACCAGGACTCGCTGCTGTGTGTCCTGGCGAAGGAGGAATTTGCCATGTCGAGACAGGCTCGCTGGGTTTTTCTCTTGTTGATTGTCGTGGCATTTACTGCGTTCGGCGAGATGGACCCGAAAGGGTTTCTTGCAAGTAAATCCGTAGACTTCACAAGAGCTCATGCCTTGCCGTTTGAGTCACCCGACCAGACGTTGTTCGAGAACGTCATCGTCGATGGTCAGCGCTACGCGATGGTGGCAGAGTGGAAGATGAACAAGTTGGAGCCGATCGGGTTGTACCCCCTGGCGACGTTGCAGATCCCGTTCGTGGGCAATGCGATCGTCATCGATGGCGACGACGCTGACTGGATAGCAGCTGGCGTCCAGCCCGCGGTCGTCGACCCGTCTGGTGACGACGACGGCTACCTTTCGACTCCCGGTACGGATCTGGCGAGTCTCCGTGTTGCTCGCGGGGGCGGGAATCTGCACTTTCTGATGACGTTCCATGACGGGAATCCCCGGCAGGACACAATGTATTTCGTTGAGTTTCAGCAGTACATCACGCAGCTTCACACGCCCGGCGATGTGATGGTTATGGCCGTGTATGAAGGCGGTGCCTGGAAGGTGACAATCTCCTCGCGCGGTCCCGCGACGGGCGAGTACTTCACCGGGTCGGCTGTGGCAGCCGGGGTTAACAAGCTGGAGTGGAAGGTGCCGATTAATAAGATCGAATATCCGCCCAATACTCCCAGCCCCTTCTTCTCGCCGCTGCCTTCGACTCCGCAGGGGCTCAATGACCGTTACATCCGGACGTACATTCATCCTATGCTGGGAGAAAACTCTCCAGTCGCCGATGAAAACGAGTGGGACACTCGTCCGCTGGTCGTCAACTTTCGCTAGCTGAGTGCGGCCGGAAGGGGCTCACGCCGGCCACACCCATCGCCCGCCCACCATCGTGCGCTCAACCGGAATGTCGATCAGCTCCATCGGGTCCACCCGGAACGGGTCGCGACCCAGCACCACCAGGTCCGCCAGCTTGCCCGGCTCGATCGAGCCTTTCAGCTTCTCCTCGTACGACGCGTAGGCCCCGTTCA
>JAEHDI010000222.1 GCA_016880505.1 Bryobacterales bacterium
ACTCGATGGCGGAGGCGTTGGAGCACTTCCGTGAGGCGGCCGGCGTCGCGACGAAGCCGTTCATCTATCTGAGCGCGGGCGTCAGCAACGCACAGTTCGTTGAGTCGCTGCGGATGGCAACGGAAGCGGGGGTGAACTTCTCCGGCGTGCTGTGCGGCCGCGCGACGTGGAAGGAAGGCATTCCGGTGTACGCACGGCACGGCGTGAAGGCGCTCGAGGACTGGCTCGCGAAGGACGGCGTGCGGAACATCACGGCGGTCAACAACGCAATCGCCGGCGCCACACCGTGGTCCCGAAAGCTGGGCGTCGCGGTGTAAGACAGGGGACTGACCACCATTTCGCTGCATTTGCGAAATGGGTGTCTGTCCCCTGTCTTGCGGCGTCCCCGCTTTTGCTCCGACTTGAATTCACGCCGGGTTGCCGCCGACGATCGGCACCTGAATCACCGTGACAGCGGGCTCGGCGAGAGCCCTTCGGATGGCTGGTGCGATTTCCTCCGGACGGCTCGCCTTCACGCCTCTTGCGCCGAGCGACTCGGCCAGTTTGTCCATCTCGATCGGACCGAGCGAGCTGGCGATCGACTCCCCGAATTGCTTCATGTGACCCGTCCGCGTAATCCCCCACCCCTGATCGTCGGCAATCACGGCCACAAAGTGCAGCGACTGCCGGACGGCACACTCGATCTCCGCCACGTTGAACGTGAATGCTCCGTCTCCCGTGAGCAGAATCACGGGCCGCTCCGGAAAGCTCAGCCGCGCGGCCATTCCGCCCGCGATGCTCCAGCCGATGACGCCGCTGCGGCCGCACGTGATCCAGTGAGCCGGATAACGGTCGCAGAGGAGCTGGTGCGCCCACTGGCCGATGGAGCCACCGTCGATCAGGAACACCGTGTCGCCGGTCAGCACCTGCTTCAAGGCATCGATGATGTGGACAGCGTGCATCCCCGCCTTGGCCTGCTCGTCGCCTTTCCGGCGGATGCCGGCACGGAACGCCTCGCGGCGGCCGCGCGCCGCCTCAAGCCACGAAGCGAACGGACGAACGCCGGCCTTGTCGCAGGCAACTGAGAGGCGGTCCCAGCCGGCGAGCCGGTGGTGGACGGCCGCGTTTGCGGCTACCGCTCCCGCCTGAAGGAAGCCGACCCGGTAGTCGGACATAGCGCCGGCCATGATGACGCAGTCGGCATCCGGGAGCAGGCGAGGGCCGCCGGTGGCGGCGCCGATCACGCCCATGAACATCTCGGCGGGATGATCGATGGACCCCTTGTCCCAGATCGGGACGACCGTGGGGATGGAGAAGCGCTCGGCAAAGCGGATCAGCGCCTCACCGCCTCCGGCGGATTGGACGCCGCCGCCGGCGACAAGCAGCGGACAGGACGACGCGGCGAGCGTACGGGCGAGCGGCTCGGGATCCTCGAGCGGCGCCTCGGCGGCCATCGGTGACATGGTCCGGATGAGCCTGAGTTCGTCTACTTCGGCGTCCTGAATATCCATCGGGAACGTGAGATGGACCGGACCGGGCGGCGCAGCGACGGCGGTATTGAGGGCTTCGTCGAGGATCTGGAGCGTGCGCTCCGGACAATCAATGACTCGCGCGTACTTTGTCACCGTTCGGGCCAGACCCACCTGATCGAAGTCCTGGAAGTGGCCCATGCCCGCGGTGCGGTGTGCTCCCGCTCCGCTGACGAGGAGCATGGGAGTCGAGTCGAACCACGCGGAGCCAACGCCTGTGAGTGCGTTGATATGGGCTACGCCGCTCGAGACGCAGCAGACGCCGGGTTTACGGGACAGCCGCCCCTGAAAGAAGGCCACGTACCCGGCCGTCTGCTCATTGCGGGTGTCAATGAGACGAATGCCTGCGCGGCGCGCCGCATGGAATAGAGGGTCCAGCCCATGGCCGCAGAGCGTCGCCATCGAAGTGACGCCCCGCCTCTGAAGTTCCCGTACGAAGTAATCCACGGCCGTCATGATGAGTCTCTCGAAGACCGGGGGCAGCCATCTAATTTCGTCGGCTGCCCCCGGTCTTCACTCAGAAGTTGACGATGTTGGCGAAGGAGACAGGATCGAGGCTGGCGCCGCCGACGAGGCCGCCGTCGATCTCGGGCTGCGCCATCAGGCCCTTGATGTTGTCCGGCTTGACGCTGCCTCCGTAGAGGATGCGAACCGCGTCCGCGGCGCCTTTGCCAAACTGCTTGGCCGCCTGCTCGCGGATGACGCGGTGGGCGTCGGCTGCGATTTCGGGCGTCGCGGTCTTGCCGGTGCCGATGGCCCACACGGGCTCATAGGCGATCACGATCTTTGCAAACTGCGCCGGATCGAGCCCGGCGATGCCGCCGCTGAACTGCGCGGTGAGGACGTCCGCCGTCTTCCCTGCCTCGCGCTCTTCAAGGCGCTCGCCGACGCAGACGATCGGCTTCAATCCAGTGTCGAGCGCGGCCACTGTCTTCTTGAGCACGCTGGCGTCGGTCTCGCCGAAGTACTGCCGGCGCTCGCTATGGCCGATAATGACCCACTGCACGCCGACAGCTTCCAGCATAGGCCCGGAAATCTCGCCTGTGAACGCCCCCTCCTTCACGAAATACAGATTTTGGCCGCCGATTCCGATCCGCGTTCCCTTCGCGGCGCCGACCGCCGCGGGCAGGTTAACGAACGTCGGGCAGATCACGATCTCACAATGTGTGGACTGGGCTACGAGCGGGTTGAATTTTTCGAAGAACGCGGCGGTCTCGGCCGCCGTTTTGTACATCTTCCAGTTACCCGCGATGATTGGTTTTCTCATACGATTGCGCTTAAGAAGCTAGTTCCTTTCTCAACTTTCGTTCCGAAATTCTCCGCCACCGTCTGCCCGATGTCGGACATGGTGGCGCGCACGCCCAGATTCACTCCCCTCTTCGCCGCCGGGCCATAGGCAAGCAGCGGTACATACTCGCGGCTGTGATCGGTGGACGGCGTGGTCGGGTCGCAGCCGTGGTCGGCTGTGAAGATGACCAGGTCGCCCTCCTGCAAACGTCCGAGCAGCGTCGGGATCCACTCGTCGACCGCTTCGAGCGCCGCCGCGTATCCCTCGACGTCATTGCGGTGCCCGTACAGCATGTCGAAATCCACGAGGTTGATGAAGATCAGACCCCCGGGCGCCTCGTCGAGGGCGGCAAGCGTCTTCTCCATCCCATCGGCGTTGGTTTTCGTCTTCTCGTAGTCGCCGATTCCCCGCCCCAGGAATACCTCGAAGATCTTGCCGACGCTATAGACCGGAACGTCACGCTCGGCGAGGCGATCGAGCAACATCCCCTTCGGCGGAGGCACCGCGTAATCCTTCCGGTTGGCGGTCCTGACGAACGAGCCGGGGCTCCCGACGAACGGCCGGGCGATTACGCGGCCCACCTCGTACGGCCCGTGCAGAATGTCACGCGCCGTCTCGCAGATCTTGTACAGCTCCCAGAGCGGGACCACGTCCTCATGCGCGGCAATCTGAAAGACGCTATCGGCGGAGGTATACACGATCGGCGAACCGGTGCGCATGTGCTCCTCGCCAAGCTGTTTGATGATCTCGGTGCCGGAGGCGGGGAGGTTGCCGAGTGCACGGCGGCCGATCCGGCGCTCGAACTCGTCGATGATCTCGCGTGGAAACCCATCCGGGAACAGCGGAAACGGACGATTGAGGTGCACGCCGGCAAGCTCCCAGTGCCCTGTAGTCGTGTCCTTGCCAGGCGATGCCGCGGCGCAACGCCCATAACAGCCGGAGGGAGCGTCCGCCGGTTCGAGACCGGCCAGCGGCCGGATGTTCGCCAGGCCGAGGGCGCAAAGGTTCGGGATCCGGAGCGGATGCACCCGGGCGATGTTGCCGAGCGTGTCGCTTCCGGCATCGCCGTACACAGCCGCATCGGGCATCTCGCCGATACCGACACTATCGAGGACGATGAGAACGATCCGCCGGAAGCCCATCGCGCTACTCTCCCAATGCCTCCCGGATGCGTTCCGAGAGTATCTCCGTGAAGCGGCCTGGATCGAATCCGACAATACGGCTGACGATTTCGCCGCGCCTGTTGGCGATGATCGTTGTGGGAATCGAGCTCACGCGCAGGAGGCGGGAGAGGCCGTCTTCGAAGTAGATGCTCTTGTCCCAGCCGTTGCGCTCCAGGAAGCCGGCCACCATGTTTGGGTCCTCGTCGGTGTTGACCGAAAGGAATACCAGGTCGCCGCGTTCGCCAAACTTCTTCTTGACTGCTTCGTATTGCGGATGCTGCACTCGGCAGGGTCCGCACCATGTCGCCCAGAAGTCGAAGACGACCACTTTACCGCGCAGCGACGAGAGCGCCAGGTCTTCGCCGTTCAGGCTGCTCAGGGTAAACTGCATCGGATCCTCGAGGCCGGCGTTCGAGTCGAGGCGGCGGATGGCTTCCCGTCGTTTCTCGAGCAGGGCCGCGGTGCGGTCGTAGGCCTGGAGGATGAGGTCGCCGAGCCCGGCCTCCGAACCTCTTAGTTTGCGGTACAACTCGCCCATGCGCTTGCGGTCTTCGGCGTGGGCGGCGTCCGTGTTGCGCGGGTCCCAGATGACGAAGGCGTCGGCGAAGCGTTCGACGGCCTCCATCTCCTTACCTGTTCGCATCAGCGTGAGTGCGGCTTCGCGCGCCGTTTCGGCCGACGGGTCCCTTTCGTAGCCCGCTGCGGCCGCTGAGGCAGCCTCCTCGTGACGCCCGAGGGTGCTGAGAGCGCGCGCCTGGAACACGAAGGCGCGTCCGAACCCGCGGTCGACCTCTCCACGCCAGAGCACCTGGTCGCCGCGGCGTGTGGGCTTCTCTTTTTCGATCATGCGGACCGCATCCTCGTACTCACGGGAGTAGCGGAGGGCGCGTGTGGCGCGGTCCTTGTTGTCTCGTGACAGCAGCACCCGGATCACCCGTTCGAGTGTCTGGGGGTCGTCGTCGCCTTGCGCGATCACGCGCTCGCCGTAGCGCAGGATGCGGTCATCGTCCTTCGTCTCGATGGCTGCCTTGACGAGCGAGCGTTCCATCTCCGCGCGGCGCGGGGAATCGGGAAATTTCTCCAGGTGCTTCTCGATTGCCCGGATAAACTCGAACGGACCAGAGCCCGCTTCTTCGAGAAGGGAGCGCAGATGGCTGTCTTCGGCGTCCGCGGGGTTGCTCTGGGCCGCGCAGACGGCGGCCAGCAATAACGCGATGAAGACGACGGCCCGCATCACTCGGACTTCTGCTTCCCCGACCGGATGTACTCGGCGATGCTGGCGGCGCGCTCGCGGGCACGGTTCATGTAAGCGGATCCCTTGGCCACGCGGTCGAGCATCGGCAGCAGAACTTCCGCGCCGGCCAGGCGGTTCCGCTCGACCGAAACCTGGAGATTAATGAGCGCTCGATCGACGCCGAGGCGGTCGAACTTCGCCGTCTTTTCGAGGTTGATCGAATGCTGGATGGTCTCGGTGATCCGCTCGAACCAATCGGCCAGGAGCTGCGCGTCGGCGTCCTGCGTATAGTTGAACTTGACCTCATGGTTCTGCCCGCCACCCTCGTAACGGAAGCTCTTCATGCCCATGTTGGCGACCTTGAGCCCGGATTCGAGCCGGCGGTTGAACCGGTCCAGCTTGTCGGCCAGCTCAAAAATGGATGTGGTTTCGGTCTCGGTCAATTGAAGGCTGATCGGCTGCGGGTCGTCTGGCGCTTCCTTGTACTCGGTCTTGCCGGATTTCTCGACGGTAATCGAGACAAACGGCAGGCTGCTCTGCGGGAAAGACTTGCTATAGACGATCCGCGGCGCATCCTGGGCCGCCAGCGCCGCCGTGAGCAGAAGAAGGGTTGCGAACCTCACCGGCTCGCCTCCAGCCGGGCCTCGTGCGCGGAGTGGGTCGCATGGCAGATGGCCACCGCCAGAGCGTCGGAGGCGTCCTCGGGTGGAACCTGATCCAGACCCAGAAGCGAGGTCACCATCATCTGCACCTGCTGTTTTTCGGCGCGGCCGTAGCCAACCACGCTGGTCTTGATCTCGAGCGGCGAATACTCGCCAAGAGGCAGGCGCGCCTCGGCCACCGCGAGCAGCGCGACGCCTCGAACCTGCGCAAGCTTGAGGGCGGTTTTCACGTTAGCCGCGTGGAACACCTCTTCGATGGCGACGGCCTCGGGCTCGTGCACGCGGATGACGTCAACAAGGCCCTGAGATACGGCGAGGAGGCGATGTTCCATGGGATCGGCTGGGCGTGTCCGGATGACACCCGAGACGACGACGCGGTGCGCGCGCCCGTCGCTCTCAATCACCCCGTAGCCGGTCCGTTCGGTGCCGCAGTCGATTCCCAGAATCCGCATCCCCGGTATGGCCCTCTAACCCGCGAGGGCCTCCATTTCCTTCTCGTCGATGTCGAAGTTCGAGTAAATGTTCTGCACGTCGTCGTGCTCTTCGAGCGCCTCGGCGAGCCTGAGCATGCCACCGGCGTTCTTGCCTTCGAGCTTGATCGTGTTCTTCGGAACCATGGCGATCTGCGCTTCGACAGTCGCGATGCCGGCCTTGTGAATGGCTTCGAGAACCTTGTCGTGAGCATCCGGAGGCGACAGGACCTCCCAATTGACGCCGTCATTACGAAGGTCGTCCGCGCCGGCGTCGAGAACCACGTCCATCAGTTGCTCTTCGGCGACCTTTGACTGGTCGATGAGAATCTGGCTCTTGCGCTCGAACATCCAGGCGACACTGCCCACTTCGCCGAGGTTCCCGCCTTGCTTCGAGAAAATATGCCGTATCTCGCTGACGGTGCGGTTGCGGTTGTCGGTCACAACCTGCACCAGGACCGCCGCCCCGCCCGGTCCATAGCCTTCAAACATCACTTCATCGAGCTGGCCGCCCTCGAGTTCCCCTGTCCCGCGCATGATCGCGCGTTTGATGTTGTCCGCCGGCATGCTGACCGCTTTCGCGGCGAGAATCGCGGTGCGGAGGCGTGGATTGGCGTCCGGATCGCCGCCTCCGCGCGCGGCGATCGAGATTTCCTTGATGATTCGCGTGAAGACCTTGCCTCGCTTTGCGTCAGCGGCGGCCTTCTTGTGCTTGATCGTGGCCCACTTGGAATGACCCGACATAAGAAACCTCTCGGAAGGAAAGAAGCGCGTTCAGGAACCCAAAAGAGAGGATAACACAGTCAATCCGCAACAGTTATCGAAAATAGGGCAAGTAGGCCGGAACCCGGCCGCGGTAGCGATCGAAAGCCTCGCCGAAGCGCCGGGCGAGCAGGCCGTCCTCGGTTCGGACGCGGATCTCCGTCCCGGCGATGAAGACGGCGAGTCCCGCCAGTGCGGCCTCCCAACGGGAAACCACCATCGCGTTCGAGACCAGCAAACCTAGCATCGAGAGATAGATTGGGTGTCTCACGGCCGCGTATGGGCCGGTGGCCACGAGCTGATGGCCAGGTCCCACGACGGCTTGCAGGCGGAACTCACGCCCGAGGTGAAGCAGAGCCCACAGGAAGAAGGCTACTGACGCGGGGGCCAGCAGCACGCCGGAGATGACCAGCAGCAGGGGCTCATGCCCGGCCCCGGGCCGGCGGAACAGCCAGACAAACGCATAGGCCAGCATCTCGAGCACCAGTCCGTAGAGGGACGTGGACGACCGCAGCTCTGGGCCGTCTGCGGTGACCGGACGGCTACGACGTTCCCGCTCCGCCCGGACGTAGAGGAAGAATGCGCCGAACCCGAAGACCAGCCAGGAGATTCCCAGTATGATGACAGCCACGCCTCTCGTCCTTTTCGGCGGTATTATCCCAGGAGTTGCCGGACCGCCGCCAGCACTCCTTCCGCGCGTAGAGGTTTCTGGAGGACGGTATGAGCGCCGACCGCTTGGGCGACATGGAGAAACTGTCCCCCGAAGGCCCCCGAAACGGCGATGACCTTTACTTCCGGCCGTTCCTTGCGCAGGCGGCCGATCAGCTCAATGCCCTCGCACTCGGGCATGACGATATCGGTGATCACGAGGTCGGCGGGACGGCCGGCGAGCTGTTTCATCGCCAGCCGTCCATTTCCGGCTTCCGTCACGTCGTACCCGGCTGACTCGAGAATTCTCCGCAGCAGCCGCCGGATTTCAGCTTCGTCGTCGACCACGAGGACGGTAGTCTTTCGGGGCTGGTCCAGGAGTCCCCGAACCCTAGAAGCAAGGCCGGTCGCGGTGAAAGGCTTCGGCAGGAAGGCAGCGTCGGGAGGAAGCGGAAGCAGCCCACTCCGGGGAGTGTCGGTATATCCGGACATCACCAGCAGTTTCGTTTGCGGGCGGGCGGCCGTGAGTTGCCGGGCCAGTTCGCGGCCATCCATTCCAGGCATCACGAGGTCGGTGACCATCAGATCGATGGCGCCGGAATATTGTGCGGCCACGGCCAGCGCTTCTTCACCGTTACTGGCTGTCAATACGTTGTAACCGCAAGATTCGAGGATCTGCGCGGCCAAACCCCGGACACCGTCTTCGTCCTCGACCAGCAGCACGGTTTCGGTTCCGCCCGGCAGCTCCGCGTCCGCCTTGTTGATGTCAGGCTGGTCCGCCGCGCCCTCCGCCCGGGGAAGATAGATCGAAAACGTCGTACCGACCCCCTGCCGGCTGTCCACCCGAATGGAGCCGCCGCTCTGCTTGACGATGCCGTACACGGTCGGCAATCCCAGCCCGGTTCCCTTCCCCTGTTCCTTAGTGGTGAAGAAAGGCTCGAAGATGTGGTTCAGTATCTTCTTGCTCATGCCGGTTCCGGTGTCGGAGACGGAAACCACTACGTACGGCCCCGGCTGAACCAGTGGATCCTCGACCAGGTGCCGCTCGTCCAACTCGACGTTCTTAGTCTCAATCGTGAGCCGCCCTCCGCCCGGCATCGCATCGCGGGCGTTGACCGCCAGGTTCACGATCACCTGCTGGATTTGTCCCGGGTCAGCCTTGATCTTGCCGAGATTCGGATCGAGCACCGTCGTCAGCTCGATATTCTCGCCGATGAGCCGGCGAAGCATCTTCTCCATGTCAACGACGGCCGCGTTGAGGTCGATCAGTTTCGGCTTCAGCAACTGGCGCCGGCTGAAGGCAAGGAGCTGTTGCGTGAGTGAGGCGGCCCTTTCGCCCGCTTTGCGGATCTCCTCGAGTTCCTGGCTCAACGGATCGAGCGGATTCAGCCGGCTCATCGCCAGCTCGGTGAAACCGTTGATGACCGTGAGCAGGTTGTTGAAGTCGTGCGCCACACCGCCGGCGAGCTGCCCGACCGCCTCCAACTTCTGCGACTGGCGCAACTGCTCCTGAATACGGGTGCGCTCCTCCTCGGTGCGCTGCCGCTCGATGGCCATGGTGTAAACGGCGGCGAGACGTTTGAGGAGATCGAGATCGTCGTTGGTGTAGTCGCGGTTGGCATTTGCCACAGCAATCTCGCCGACCGCCTCGTCTCCCAGCACACAGGGTACCGCCAGGAAACGCCGGATCGGGACATGCCCGGCGGGCACGCCCGTGGACCGAGGGTCGCTCGGCACGTCGTTTGTCAACACGGGCAGCTTGTTCTTCAGAACCCAGCCCCACAGGCCCCCGAAGCGGCCGAAGACCACACTCCTGTCCTCGATCTTGCAATCCGCCCAAACGTCCCCGCTCAGAGTCGGGGCGACGAACGTGCCATCCCGCGGATTTACGTAGCCCACGAAGCCGTGCGGGCTATCCGTGTGCAGTTGCGCATGCCTGAGGATCGAGCTGGAGATCTCCTCGTGCGACGCCAGCGACAGCAGGTGCGCCGACATCTCGGCAATGGACTCATTCATGCGCAGTTGCCGCGAGATCTCCTCTTCCATCCGCTTGCGCTCGGTGATGTCCTCCTTGACGGCGAGGTAGTGAGTGACGGCGCCGCTGGTGGTCTTGATGGGCGAGATTGACGCGTTCTCCCAGAACAGCTCGCCGTTCTTCTTCTTGTTTCGGAACTCCCCGCGCCACTCACGGCCGGCGCGTAGCGTGTCCCAGAGTTCGCGATGGACGGCGGGCGGGGTTTCGCCGGACTGCAGAAGGCGCGGATTGCGGCCGAGCACTTCGGACGGGGTGTACCCGGTGAGCTCGGTGAACTTCGGATTGACGTACTCGATGTCCGCCGCCGTGTTGGTGATCACGATCGAAGCCGGGCTTTGCTCGACCGCCACCGAAAGCTTGCGAAGCTGATCCTCCGCCTCCCTCTGCGCGGTGATGTCGATCACGATGGCAAAGCCATATTGCGCCCGGCCGGCCGCGTCCCGAGCCACTTGCGCCATGAGCCGCGCCCAGACGATTCGCCCATCCTTCCGGATATAGCGCTTGATGAGCGTGGCTCCGGATTCCGCTCTGTCCACGGTCACCGCGCGGCGAAAGATCTCCAGCTCGGCGGCGATGTCTTCGGGATGAGTGAGGTCGGCGAACCTCATCCAGCGAAGTTCGTCCCGGCTGTAGCCGACCAGTGCGGCGAAGGCGGGGTTGCAGTGCAAGAATCGCCCGGTGGTATCGACGACAGCGACACCGATCCCGATCGATTCGAAGATCACGGGCAACTGCGATTCGCTGAATCGAAGCGCGTCGGCCAGGTCCGAGTCCGGTTGTGGCGACGGTTCAGACTTCACAATCCTTTTAAAACCTCTGTATCCAAAGACTTACGGGAATTCCACAACGGGATCCCCTTGGGTGGCCGGCAACCGGCAGATTCCACCAAAAGTATATATGATGGGCCGTCTCCGCACGCGACCACACGCCCGAATCGCTCATCGGCGAAAGAGGTTGCGGACAAGGAACAGGACGTTAGCGGGGCGCTCGGCGAGGCGGCGCATGAAGTACGGATACCACGCGTCGCCGTACGGGACGTAAAGACGAAGCCGGTAGCCGGAGGTGACGATATGGCGCTGGAGGTCGCGGCGGATGCCGTAGAGCATCTGAAACTCGAAGCGGTCCGGAGCGATGTCCCGCTCGCGGACAAAACGCAGCGCTTCGTTAACGAGCGTTTCGTCGTGAGTCGCGAGCGCCGGATAGCTGCCGTGATCGAGCAGCTCTTTCATCAGGTGGCCATAGCTCATGTCCACCTCGCGCTTCCCGGCGTAGGCCACTGACGGCGGTTCCTTGTAAGCGCCCTTGCATAGCCGCACGGGGACACCTTTTTCGTTCAGCATCTGGACGTCGGACACGCTGCGATAGAGATACGCCTGGATTACGCCGCGGACGCGCCGGTAACGCTCGTGCATGGCGGTAACAATGCGGAGAGTGCGGTCGGTGTACTCGTGCGACTCCATGTCGATCTCGACGAAACCGCCGAGTCCGGTGGCGGCGGAGACCAAACGCTCGACGTTCTCGCGGCAGAAGTCCTCGGAGAGATCGAGGCCGAACTGGGTCAACTTGATCGAGATGCTGGCGTCGAGCTTGTGCTCCGCGATACGGTGCACGGATTCGAGATAGGTAGCGGCGGCGGCGAGCGCTGCCTCCTCGGAGGTGACGTTCTCGCCGAGGTGATCGAGTGTGACGAGGATTCCCTCGCTGTTCAGCCTGCGGCAAACGCCGAGACCCTCGTCAAGAGTCTGCCCGGCGACGAACCGTTTCGTGAGGAGGGCCGCCGTGGGCGACGTCTCCATCCAGCGCCTTAAGTGCTGCCGGCGGGAGAGGAATAGCAGCAGGCTCCGCAGCACCATGGGAGCGTGGTATCAGGAGGTCTCGCCAACAACGGCTTCCCTGGGCATCACCTCGACGCTGGCGGGGGCCATAGGTTCGGCGCCGTTTACTGCGCCAAGCTCGCGCACGCGGCGAAGGGACGGCAACAGACGGCTTTCCCAGGAGGCGATGGCTCGGTTATATGCTTCAATAGCGCGCTCGAGGTGGCGCCCGGTGTCGCTGTAGTGGCCGTGAATGATCTGGATGCGGTCGGAGACATCGACCGCGACCTGGCGGATCTGTTCGGCGTTTTCCGCAAGGCGTCGCTCCCGCCATCCATAGCTGATCCCCTTCAGCACTGAGATGAGTGTGGTGGGAGTGGCGAGGAGGACTTTGCGGTCCACCGCGTCCTCGATCAGCGTTGGGTTGCACTCGAGCGCGGCGCTGAAAAAGTGGTCGCCGGGAATGAAGAGGACCACCATCTCAGGGGCGGGCTGGAACTGGCTCCAGTACTGCTTGCTGCTGAGCTGATCGATGTGTTTACGGACCTGTTGTCCGTGGCGGTTCAGCGCATCGCGGCGCCCTTCTTCGTCATCGGAAGAGACGGCTTCGAGGTAGGCGGCGAGGGGAACTTTTGCGTCGACGACGAGCGACCGGCCGCCGGGCAACTTGACGATCATGTCGGGGCGGATGCGCCCATCCTCGGCGTCGTGGGTTTCCTGCTCGACAAAGTCGCAGTACTCGACCATTCCGGCAAGCTCGGCGACGCGCCGCAGCGTGATTTCACCCCAGCGCCCCCGCACATGCGGGTTGCGGAGCGCGTTGGCGAGTGTGACGGTTTCCTTCCCCAGGGTTTGGATCTGTTCGCGGAGACTGCCGAACATCTGCTGGCGCTCCAGTTCCAGTTCCTTCACCTGGCCCTCGAGGCGGCCCAGGGCGGTGCTAAGGGGCTGGATGACGCCTTCGATCGCGGTCTGACGTTGGGCCAGATCACCCGACATTTCGGCTCGGACGGTCTCGAGCGAACTCTTGGCAGTCTCCAGAAAAGCGCCATGGCTGGAGCGCAGGGCCGCGTCGGCGAGCGCCTGAAACTTCTCGCCGATTTTGTCGGCGGCCTGATCGGCGGCGGCAAGCCGGGCTTCGGCGACATTTTTCGCCGCCTCCACCCACGCGAGCTTGCCGCGCATCCAAAGCGCGAGGACAAGCCCGCCGATGGTGGCGCCGACTACCAGCCCCATGAAAAACATCAAGGAAACCGTCGACTCCATAATTTCCCCCTTCCCTTAGAATTTACAACGGATTCTCGATGATGAGAACACTTTTTTCGAAGTTGTTTTGGGAAATTCGCACCCGGAATATTTATGTTTGGGCGTACTGCGAGCGGGCCGGAGGCCGGTAGCGGACGTCAAGGTGAGGCGTCTCGAGGCGCGCGTGTCCCTGAACTCGCGACGTCAGGCAACTCTCGAGGACGCCGCTGACCAGCAGCGTGCGCTCGACCGGGTAGGGCGCCTTGCCCGTCTCGAACATCTCCTCGATCTTTCCCACCAGGCACGCCGAGTACGTGACGTTGGGCACGGGCGGGAGAAAGAATTGGGTCGAAATCGTACCGATTCCCTTCACCCGGGCGGCGAAATTGTAGTCCTTGATCGCCCCATTCAGCATCAGCAGCGTGGTCTGGAGGCCGTCCCGGTGCTCGATGAAGTAAGCAGCCGGGTTCTTCACGAGTTGCGGCAGAACTCCACTCCCCACGAGGTCCTGGGGACGGCCGTCTTTCAGAGTGAGTCCCTGCGGGGTGTCGCTGCGGGACAGGGCGGCGGTGAGCAACTCTCGGGACCAGCGGCCCTGCTCCCCCGCTTCCCAAACGGCATCGCCCTCGACTAACTGGACCGCCTTCACGCCGGTCTCCCCTCCCTTCCGCCGTTCAATCATGCACTGCATGGCTTCGAGCGCGTGGTAGTCCATCGGATCGGAGCCGCCCACGCCGGTCATCAACGCGCTTTCTATCTCGCAGCCAAGCGGAAGCTCGACGTCGGGAAGTCGCCATGTGACAGGAAGCGACGAGCCCGCGAGCATCGGGAACTTAAGGCGTCTCGAGGCCTCCACCATCCACTTCGCCTTCTCGAAGCTCCAGGAAAGGTGCTTGTCGTTGTACACCGGAATCGAGCGCCCGTCCTTTTCGAAGACCTCGACGCACTCGCGAAAGAACTCGTAGCGGGGGTAGAGGACCTGGCCCTTCTCATTGCGCGGGTAGTCCCCGTGCTCGCCAATCAGGAGGACCGCGTCCACGGCCAACTTGTCACCGCCGCAACGTAGGGATTCGGCGATCGTCGGGTAAACACGGAAGCCGTACTCCCGCGCCCGGGCTTCGCTGAGGTCTCCGTCGGGTTTCTGATCGACATAGAGCGACGCGACCTTCATCTTCGAACGGTGCCAGCGGCCGTTCAGGGGGTAGCCCACCAGGAACCGGTCCGCCATGTGCTGCGCGTGCGAGAGATAGCGATAGATCGTGGTGATGAC